>NZ_JBHTWX010000001.1:131987-302649 GCF_042792155.1 Kitasatospora sp. NPDC056651
CTTCCGCCTGGCCCATGTCCCGGCGGCCGGCGCCCCCCCGGCGCCCGGGGGGGGCGGGGGGCCGCCCGGCGCGGCGCCGCCCCGCCCCCCCCCCCGCGCCCCCGGGCCGGGGGGGGCCGGCCGCCCGCCACGGCCGGCGCACGCGGGCCGGGCCGTCAGGCGCCGCGCCTGCGCAGCAGCCAGAAGCCGCCGATACCGCCCGCGACCAGGGCGAAACCGCCGGCCAGCTCCGCCGGGTCCGCCGTGACCGAGCCGCCGAGACCGGTCTCCACGGAACCGTGCGGGACGGCCTGCTGACCGCCGGCGCCGGACTGCCCGAGTGAGCCGGCCCACTCCCCCGCGGCCTGGCCCCAGCCGCCGAGGCCCTTGTCCGGGCCCCGGTCGGGGGCGGTGGCGGTGGCGGTGGTGACGGTGACGCTGGTGGTGAAGGCACCGCCGTCCGGGCAGGTGCCGTCGACCTTGCTGTCCCCGGCGTGCTGGCCGGCCAGCCGGGCGGAGCCGCTGTGTTTGCCGTCGGGGCCCAGGGTGAGGGTCGCCGGGCCTCCGTCGAAGGCGGCGGAATGGGCGGTGATGGTCTTGGCGTCGGGCTTGTCCGACTTCTCGCAGGAGACCGTGACCGTCACGGTCTGGCCCGGTGCGGCCTTCGACGGGCTGACCGAGGCCGCGCCGTCCCTGGCGGATGCGAGGGGGGCCGTCAGGCCGGTCAGCGCCGTCGCGCCGATCAGAGCGGCGGCGGCCGTACGCGTGGGGCGCATGCCGGAACCTCCGGGATTCTCGGGCGCGGCCGGGGACTCCCATGTCCACTGGTCGATCAACCACACCCGGTCACTCACCGAAGGTAGGCAGCCGTTCACCGCTCGGCCAGTGCTCACGGCCGTTCGGGTTACCGCCCGCCACGGCGCGTGACTCGGGTGCGGGGCTCGGGTGCGTGCCTCAGGTGCGTGACTCAGAGGTCGAGGTCCACCACGACCGGGGCGTGGTCCGAGGTGCCCTTGCCCTTGCGGGCCTCGCGGTCCACGTAGCTGTCGGTGACGGCGTCGGCGAAGGCCTTGTTGGCGTAGGTGAGGTCGATCCGCATGCCCCGGTTCTTGGGGAAGGCCAGCTGGCGGTAGTCCCAGTAGGTGTAGGGGCGGTCGTACTTCAGCGGGCGGGGCACCACGTCCTGGAGGCCGATCTCGCCGAGGGCCGTCAGCGCGGCGCGCTCGACCGGGGTCACGTGGGTGAGGCCCTCGAAGGCGGCGGGGTCGAAGACGTCCTCGTCGGTCGGGGCGATGTTGAAGTCCCCGAGGACGGCGAACGGGCGGGGGCCGGCGGCGTCCTCGGTGGCGGCCTCGCGCAGCGCCTCCAGCCACTCCAGCTTGTACCGGTAGTGCGCGTGGTCGACCTCGCGCCCGTTGGGCACGTAGACCGACCAGACCCGGACCGGGCCGCAGGTGGCCGCGATGGCGCGGGGCTCGACCTCGGGCAGCAGGGCGCCGTCGGCGAGGTAGCCGGGCTGGCCGGGCAGACCGCGCTCGACGTCGTCCAGGCCGAGCCGGGAGACGATCGCGACGCCGTTCCAGCGGCCGTTGCCGTGCGCGGCCGTCTCGTAGCCGAGCTCGCGCACCGCCTCGTACGGGAAGGCGTCGGCCGCGCACTTGAGCTCCTGGAGGCAGAGCACGTCGGGCTTGGCGCTCTCCAGCCACTCCAGGAGCTTGGGCAGCCGGGCGGTGACGGAGTTGATGTTCCAGGTGGCGATGCGGACGGTCACGGCGGGCGGCCTTCCCGGTGGTTCGGTGCGGACGGGCGTACGGACGGACATGCGGACGGGGTGGGCCGCCCCGGTTGAGGCGGACCCACCCCGAACATACCGCCCGGCACCGACAGACCGGCCCGGTCAGCGCGTGGATCAGCGCGTGGATCAGCGCGTGGAGCGGACCACCGCGGCCGAGCCGCCGCCGCGCCGCACCGGTTCCGCGGCGGCCACCCAGCGCCCGTCCGGCAGCCGTTCCACCCCGGTGGCGGCGCCGATCTCGCCGCCGTTGACGAAGCTGTGGCCGAGGCCCTCCAACGCGGACCGCTCGGGCAGCGCCAGGAAGGCGGGCTCGGCCTGGCTGGCGGCGGTGTTGCGCTGACTGACGCGCGGCGCGGCGATGGCCTGCTCCAGGCTCAGGCCCCGGTCGAGCCGCCCCAGCAGCACCTGAAGGGTGGTGGTGATGATGGTCGCGCCGCCGGGGCTGCCGGTCGCGAGCAGCGGCTCGCCGTCGCGCAGCACGATCGTCGGGGACATCGAGGAGCGCGGCCGCTTGCCCGGCCCCGGCAGGTTGGGGTCGGGGACGCCCGGGGCCAGCGGGGTGAAGTCGAAGTCGGTCAGCTCGTTGTTGAGCAGGAAGCCCCGACCGGGGACGGTGATGCCGCTACCGCCGGTCTGCTCGATGGAGAGGGTGTAGGAGACGATGTCGCCCCAGCGGTCGGCGACCGTCAGGTGGGTGGTGTTGGGGCCCTCGTACGGCTCGGCGACGGCCTGACCGGTGTCGGCGCAGCCGGCCGGGTGGCGCGGGTCGCCGGGGGCGAGCGGGCTGGTGAGCGCATGGTCCGGACTGATCAGGCAGGCCCGGGAGGCGGCGTAGCGCTCGGACAGCAGCTGCTTGGTGGGGACGTCGCCGAAGGCCGGGTCGCCGACCCAGCGGTTGCGGTCGGCGAAGGCGATCCGGGAGGCCTCCAGGAAGTGGTGGTAGTACTGGGTGCTGCTGTACGCCGAGACGTCGCCGCCGTCCTCCAGGATGTTGAGCGCCTCACCGACGGTGGTGCCGCCGGAGCTGGAGGGGGCCATCGCGTAGACGTCGTACGCGCCGTGGGAGACGTGGGTGGGCGCCTGGTCGCGGACCCGGTAGGCGGCGAGGTCGGCGGTGTCGACCTTGCCGGGGCGGGCGTTGCGGCCGGAGGCGGGGTCGACCGGCGGGTGCTGCACGGTGTTGGCGATGTCCTCGGCCAACTCGCCCTGGTAGAAGGCCTTCACGCCGTCCTTGGCGAGCAGCCGGTAGGTGGCGGCGAGGTCGGGGTTGCGCACCACGCTGCCGACCTCGGGGGGCTTGCCGTTCGGCAGGTAGATCCGGGCGGTGGCCGGGAAGTCCTTGAACCGGGCGTAGTTGTCGGCGGTCTGGTTGCGGAAGGTGTCGTCCACGACGAAGCCCTGGTCGGCGATCCGCTCGGCCGGTTCGAGGCTCTGGGCGAGCGAGCGGGTTCCCCACCGGCGCAGCGCGGCGTCCCAGGTGGCGGCGGTGCCGGGGACCCCGACGGACAGGCCGCTGGTGACGGCGTCGGCGAAGGCCATCGGCTTGCCGTCCTCCAGGAACAGGCCGGTGCCGGCGGTGCGGCCGGCCGTCTCGCGGCCGTCGATGGTGTGCACCCGGCCGGTCGCGTGGTCGTAGTAGACGAAGTACCCACCGCCGCCGATGCCCGAGGAGTACGGCTCGGTGACTCCGAGGGCCGCGGCGGTGGCGACGGCCGCGTCCACCGCGTTGCCGCCGTTGCGCAGGACCTCGATCCCGGCGGCGGTGGCGTCGGCGTCGACGGTGGCCACCGCCCCGCCCCAGCCCACCGCCTCCGGCACCTTCGGCGGCGGGGCCGCGGCGCCGGCGGCCGCGGCCGGTCCGACACTGGACCAGACCAGTGCGGTGGCGAGCATCAGTGGTGGTGCGAGGCGGGTCAGAGCCCTCATCCGAGTCCTCCTGAGTCGGCGTCAACTCAGTTGTTCCACAGCCAGGATGATCCGACAACCACACCGCGCCGCTACCAATCGGTAGTTGACGGGCCGGAGGGGACGGGGATCGGAGGGAGTGGGGACTCGGCGGGTGGTACCCGCCCCGGAAGAGGAACGACTGACGGCTGACAGTCGACAGATTTCAGCGAACAGATAACGAAATCTGTTCGCTGAAAGTTGTCAGCTGTCAGCTGTCAGCCGTCAGTCGTTGGCCCGCCCCGCCCCGCCCCCACTACAGCGAGCTACAGCGAGCTGCGCTCCACCCGCCGCCGCTTGATGGTGCGGAAGCGCCGCGCCACCTGGCGGGCGAGGTCGGCCGCACCGACCAGACCCGCCTCGTTGCCGAGGGCCGCGTGCACGATGGCGGCCTCCGGGCGGAAGCCGCGCCCGGTGAGGGTGCGGCGGAAGGTGTCCCGGGCCGGTCCGAGCAGCAGGTCGCCCGCCTCGGAGACCCCGCCGCCGATCACGAAGCGGCCCGGGTCCAGCGCGGCGGCCAGGTTGGCGATGCCGACGCCGAGCCACGTGCCGACTTCGTAGAGCAGCTCGGTGGCGGTCGGGTCGCCGTCCTGGGCGGCCTCGGTGACCAGCGGTCCGGTGATGCCCTCGACCGTGCCGCCCGCCCGGGCCAGCAGCGGCTGCACCACCGGGGACTCCTCGGCGACCAGCTCGCGCGCGTCGCGCACCAGCGCGTTGCCGGAGGAGTACTGCTCCCAGCAGCCCCGGTTGCCGCAGGGGCACCGGTGGCCGCCGGGCAGCACCTGCATGTGCCCGAACTCGCCCGCCAGCCCGTACTTGCCGCGGTCCACGTAGCCGTCGCGGACCACCGCGCCGCCGATGCCGGTGCCCAGCGTGAGCATCACCATGTGGTCCTCGCCGCGCCCGGCGCCGAAGCGCCACTCCGCCCAGGCGGCCGCGTTGGCGTCGTTCTCCACGATCACCGGGAAGCGCAGCCGCTCGCTGAGCGCCTCCTGGAGCGGCTCGTTGCGCCAGTTGAGGTGCGGGGCGAACAGCACCCGGGAGCGGTCCGCGTCCACCCAGCCGGCCGCGCCGATGCCGACGGCGTGGACGTCGTGCCGGTCGGCGAGCTGGAGCACCAGCTCGACGATGACGTCCTCGACCACCTTGGCGCTCTTGCTCTTGTGCGGGGTGTCGGTGCGCAGCTTCTCCAGCACCTTGCCCTCGCCGTCCACCACCCCGGCGACCACCTTGGTGCCGCCGATGTCGACGCCGATGGTGGGCAGCCGCAGTATCCCCGCGGGCAGGGCACGGCGGCGGCGCTCGGCGCGCGGGCCGAGGCCGAGCAGCGTGGGCAGGACGGGCGGCCGGGTGCTGCCTTGGGAGCCGGTCACGGTCGCGGACGCTCCTCACGGGGTTCGGAATCGCTGGGGACAGTGTCACCGGGGGCGGAGTCACCGGGACCGGTGTCGCGGACGCCGGGAAGAGCGGGCCGGGCCAGCTCGTGCGAGAGCTCGGCGAGGTCGGAGCCGCCGGCCATCTCGGTGGTGAGCTGTTCCAGGCTGATCTCGGCACGCGGGTGGCTGCCCGCCATCCGCCCCCGCTTGAGCAGGGTGAAGTGGTCGCCGACCAGGTAGGCGTGGTGCGGGTTGTGGGTGATCAGCACGACCCCGAGCCCGGCGTCGCGGGCGGCGGTGACGTACTTGAGCACCACCCCGGACTGCTTGACGCCGAGCGCGGCGGTGGGCTCGTCCAGGATCAGCACCTTGGCGCCGAAGTGCACCGCGCGGGCGATCGCCACGCACTGGCGCTGCCCGCCGGAGAGGGTGCCGATCGGCCGGTCGACGTCGTACAGGTCGATGCCCATCCTGGCGAGCGCCTCGCGGGTGGTGGCGCGCATGCCCTCGGCGTCCAGCCGCAGGCCGCCCCAGCGGCGCATGCCCTGCTCGGAGCCGAGGAAGAAGTTGCGCCAGACCGGCATCAGTGGGACGACCGCGAGGTCCTGGTAGACGGTGGCGATGCCGCGGTCCAGGGCCTGGCGCGGGGAGTCGAGGCGGACTTCCTCGCCGCCCACCGTGTAGCGGCCCTCGTCGTGCCGGTGCAACCCCGAGATGATCTTGATCAGGGTGGACTTGCCGGCCCCGTTGTCGCCGAGCACGCAGCTGATCTCGCCGGCCCGCAGGGTCAGCGAGACGTCCTGCAGCGCCCGGACGGTGCCGTAGCTCTTGCCGACGCCGTCCAGGGACAGCAGTTCGTCCCCCGCGGAGGCCGTCGGGAGCGTCGAAAGGTCCGTGCTCATCGCGGCCCCCGTTCGGCCCGGCGCTTGACGTAGGCGTTCAGCAGCGCGGCCAGCAGCAGCATCGCGCCGAGGAAGAACTTGAACCAGTCCGGGTTCCACTGGGCGTAGATGATCCCCTTGCTGACCATGCCGAAGATCAGCGCGCCGAGCGCCGAGCCGACCACCGAGCCGTAGCCGCCGGTGATCAGGCAGCCGCCGATGACCGCGGCGACGATGTAGATCAGCTCGTTGCCGACGCCCTCGCCGGACTGCACGGTGTCGAAGGAGAACAGCAGGTGCTGGCCGAGCACCCAGGCACCGAAGCCGACGCCCAGGTAGAGCACGGTCTTGGTCCGGGCGACCGGCACGCCGACCGCGCGGGCCGCGTCCGCGTCGCCGCCGACGGCGAAGATCCAGTTGCCGAAGCGGGTGCGCAGCAGCACCCAGCTGCCGACCAGCAGCAGGCCCAGCCACCACCAGACGGTGGCCTTGATCGCCAGCCCGCCGATGTTCACCTCGGAGGCGAACAGCCAGCGGCAGGACGCGAAGCCCTGCATGTCGGCGATCGACTTGGTGGAGACGGTGCCGGAGATCGCCTTGGTGACGCCCAGGTTGGCACCGGTCAGCATCAGGAAGGTGCCGAGCGTGACGATGAAGCTGGGCAGCTTGGTGCGGCCGAGCATCCAGCCGTTGAACCAGCCGATGGCCAGCGTGGTCGCGAGCGAGACCAGCACACCGACCCAGGTCACCGAGGTGAACTGGTACGAGACCATCGAGGAGGTCAGCGCGGCGGTGGTGACCAGCACGCCGGCCGACAGGTCGAACTCGCCGCCGATCATCAGCAGCGAGACCGGCACCGCCATGATCCCGATGGTGGAGGCCGCGTACAGCACGGTGCCCAGCGAGGAGACCCGCAGGAACGGTTCGGCGACGACGGCGAAGACCAGGAAGACCGCGACGGCGGCGATCAGCGAGCCCAGCTCGGGGCGGGCGAGCAGCCGCCGCACCGCCGCCGGGCGCCCGTCGGCGAGACCGTCGTGGGCCAGGAGATCGGAGGTGCTCACCTGGTCCCCCTGGCCACGTACTCGGCGAGCGCGTCGGCGTCGTTCTTGGTCAGGATCTGCGGGCCGGTCTCGACGGGCCGGCCGCCGCCGAGCATGTTCAGGTTGTACCTGTACAGCCAGATCAGGTCGACGCCGGTGTAGCCCTGGAGGTAGGGCTGCTGGTCGACGGCGAAGCCGACGCTGCCGGACTTGAGCCCGGACACCACCTGGGTGCCCAGGTCGAAGGTGTCCAGCTCCACGTTGCGGTGGGCGTCCTGGATGGCCTGGAGTCCGGTGGCGGCCATCGGACCGGAGAGGGTGAGCACGGTGTCGATGGCCGGGTCGGCCTGGAGCTTGGCGGAGATCGCGGCACGGGCGTCGGGCATGTCGACGCCGTTGACGTAGAGCACCTGGAAGGCGCCGCCGGACTTGGCCTGGGCGCCGGAGCAGCGCTGCTCCTGGCCGACGTTGCCCTGCTCGTGGATCACGCAGAGCACGCTCTTGCGGCCGCGCGAGGCCAGCTCGGCGCCGGCCGCCTGGCCGGCGGTGGCCTCGTCCTGGCCGACGTGGGTGAGCGCGCCGAACTTCTGCGAGTACTCCTGACCGGAGTTGACGGTGATCACGGGGATGCCGGCGGCCTTGGCCTTGCCGAGGACGTCGGCCATGGCGTCGCCCTTGGCGAGGGTGACCAGCAGGCCGTCGACCTTCTGGTCGATGGCGGCCTGGACGAGCTGGACCTGGTTCTGGGTCTGCGCGTCGTTGGAGTACAGGAAGGTGATGTTGTCCTTGGCGGCGGCCTGCTCGGCGCCCTTGCGAACAGTGTCCCAGAAGGCGTCGCCGGCTCCGGCGTGGGTCACCATGGCGACCTTCCAGCGCGGAGTGGTGACGGCGCTGCCGCCGGTGGCCGCGGCCTTGGCGCGGGCCTCCTCGGCGCGTCTGCCTCCGGTACTGCTGCAACCGGCCGCGGTGACCGCTACGGCCAGGACGGCGCAGACGGGCCAGAAGCGGCGGGACGGACGAAAGCGGGTGATGCTCATCCCCATAGTCTCCCTGCCCGGGCCGTGCGGGCTCGCACCGCCTCGCCCGGCGGCGCGAACGGCCTGGGAGGTAAGGTGCCCCGGGGGACCCTTCCTGGTAGTTCGCTGGACACCCGCTTCGGACCGTGCGTGTCCGGGTGGCAGACTAGGCGCCGCTCCGAAGGAGGTTCATCACGAGAACGTGATGTTCCTCTCAGGTTCCGCACAGATTCGGACGGCAACCGATCATCGGTTCACCACGTCTGATGCCATTGACGTGCGTTCGGGCGAGTGGGCCCCGGGCGACGTGCGACCCGATACGAGAATCGATGGAACTGACAGGTACGCCATTCTTCCTCCTCACCGTCATCCTGGTGCCGGTGTCCATCACGGTGGCGCTGCTGTTCTGGGGAAGGGTCGGCGGCCCGCAGCCGGTGCGGTACCTCACCCGGATCGTCATGATCATGTTCTGCCAGGTCACGGCCGTCCTGATGGTCTTCGTGATGGTCAACAACGCCAACCTGATCTACGGCAACTGGGACGACCTGCTCGGCACCGGTGACCACGTCCGCGCGGTTCCCGTGGTGGCGCCGGTCGACCCGGCCGCCGCCCCGGGCCAGAGCGCCGACGCCGCCAAGGAACCGCCGAAGGTCAAGCAGAGCTTCGGCGGCGTGAACGACCCACTGGTCCCGAACGACGTGCTGAAGACCGACCTCAAGGGCCAGGTGTCCGGGGTCGACGGCGAGGTGCTGGTCTGGCTGCCGCCGCAGTACAACGACCCGGCGTTCAAGGACAAGAAGTTCCCCGTGGTCGAGCTGATCCCGGGCTTCCCGGGCTCCTCGTCCACCTGGTACGGCACCCTCAAGGTCTCCGACCAGCTCAAGCCGCTGATGCAGCAGGGCAAGGTCGCCCCGTTCATCCTGGTCTCGCCCCGGACGAAGCTGCTGAACCAGGACGCGGGCTGCACCGACATCGCCGGCAAGGTCAACGCCGACGCCTGGGTCAGCCGCGACGTCCCGCAGATGGTGCTGGACAACTTCCGCGCCGACCCCTCCCCGGACCGCTGGGCGATCGCCGGCTACTCGGCCGGCGCGCACTGCGCGGCCAAGCTGTCGCTGGCCCACCCCAACCGCTACCGGGCCGCCATCGCGATGTCCGGCTACAACGACCCGGCCCAGGAGCCGGACTCGCTGGTCGGCAAGGACCCGAAGCTGCGCGAGGCCAACAACCCGGTCAACATCCTGAAGGCCGCCCAGCAGCCGCCGAAGGTCGCCCTGCTGATCAGCGGCTCCAAGGGCGACGGCTACGAGGACGGCGAGGCGATCCGCGCCGCGGCCAAGGCCCCGACCACCGTCCAGGTCGAGGAGGGCACCGGCCCGCACACCACCGAGCAGTGGAAGAAGATGGTCCCGAGCGCCTTCCAGTGGCTGACCTCGGTCATCCCGGCGCAGTAGTCGGCAGGCCGGCCTGCCGCAGCGAACCGTAGGAGAAGGGCCCGTCGCGACGCTCGTCGCGGCGGGCCCTTCCGCATCGCGGGGGTCGCGGGTCGTGGGGGGCGGGTCGCGGAAGCCGCGGGGGGGCGCGGCAGGGCGTAGCTGTCGCGGGCCCGCCGTCAGGCCAGTTCCAGCGCCAGGTAGAAGTCCACCCGGTCCTCCAGCCGGGAGAGGTCACGCCCGGTCAGCTCCTCGATCCGGCCGATCCGGTACCGCAGGGTGTTCACGTGGACGTGCAGCTGCGCGGCGCAGCGGGTCCAGGAGCCGTCCGAGCGCAGGAAGGCCTCCAGGGTGCGGACCAGGTCCGCCTGGTGCTCGATGTCGTACGCGATGACCTTGTCCAGCAGCCGGCCGCGGAAGGCGCGGCGCACCTCGTCCGGGACGGCGGCCAGCAGCAGCACGTGCGAGGCGAGTTCCTCGGGGCCCGCGACGCAGACCCGGCCGATCCGGGAGGCGGCGATCCGTCCGGCGTGCCGGGCCTCTTCCAGGGCGCCGCGCAGGCCGCCGGGCCCGGCGGCCGGGGCGGAGACGCCGAGGGTGATCCGGCCCTCCGGGCCGAGCCCGGCCTCCAGCGGGGCGAGCAGGTCGCGCAGGATGTCGGCGGGCACCGCACCGTCCGGTGCCGGCAGCACCACCACGGCGCCGGTGCCCGCCCCGGCGACCAGGGCGCGGTCGGTGGTGCCGCCGAGCGCCTCCTCCAGGACGGCCCGTACGGTGCCCTCCGGCAGGCCGGTGCCCTCGGCGTTGAGCACCAGCCAGGGTCCCTCCGCCGCCGGGGAGCCGGACTCGGGGCCCTCGTAGCCGGCGGCCATCGCGGTGGAGGCGTACAGGGTGCGGCCGATCTCGGCCGGGTCGGCGTCGCGGCGCAGCAGGGCGAGCACCTCGTCGGCGAGCCGGCGGCGCAGCCGGCGGCCCTCGTCGCGGCGGTGGCGTTCGGCGGCGACCAGCCGGGCCAGGTTCTCGGCGAGCTGCCGGCGCTTGGCGGTCCACTCGGTGACGTCACCGGCCACCGCGAGCACCCAGTCCGCCAGCAGCGCACCGGTCCGCGGGGCGTCCTGCGGGACGTCCTGCTCGGCGGAGGCCGGGGCGGGCAGCAGCGAGTAGGCGCCGGCGGCCAGCCGGACCCGGTGCGGGGGGCGGCGGCGCTGGCGCTGGGCGGCGAGGTGGGCGCGCACCAGCTGGTCGCGGTCCTCGGCGGAGAGCCGGTCCGCGGGGCCGGCGATCACCGTGCCGGTCGGGGTGAGCACCCAGCAGTCCAGGTCGAGGTCGCCGCCGAGCAGGTCCAGCACGGCGTCGAGTCCCCCGGCGCCGGCCGCCGAGACCAGCAGACGGTGCCGGTCGACCAGGGCGGAGAGGTCGGCGGCGCGGTCCGCGGAGACCTGGCGGCCGATGAACTCGGCGACGGTGCCGAAGGCGATGTCGTCGGGGACGGCGAGCAGCGGCATCCGGTGCCGGCGGCAGGCCTCGACCAGGTCCTCGGGCACCGGTCCGACCTCGGCCTCACCGGCCGCCAGGGCCACCGCCCCGCCGGCCGCCAGGGTGCGCACGAAACGCTCGGAGTCGGCCGGGACGGTGCGCCAGAGCATGCCGGTGAGCACCAGTTCGCCGCCGTGCAGGTAGCGGCCCGGGTCCTGGAGGTCCGTCGTCATCACGCCGCTGATCTGCCGGTCCAGCTCTTCCTCGGCCGCGAGCAGGCGCAGTCGCGGGGCGCCGGGGGCGAGCAGGTCACGGACGCGCATCCGCGGACTCCTTAACGGGGCTTGGGGGGAGGGGCGAAGGGGTAACGATAGGGCCTGGCCGAAGCGGAGTGTGCCCGGGCCGTGGCCCGCGCACCACGGCCGGATTACGGTCGAAGGTGGCACCCGGCGGACACCTGGGCTGCGGGACTCTCCTCCTTAGAGGAACGTACAGGATGCCGGGCAGGCTCACCGCCGGGGCTTCATGCCATCGGTGACTGCCAGTGGGCCCGGTCGCGGCGGTTCACTGGCGACACGCCGCCGGACCTCGGGCGGCGACCACGTGAGGAGGCATCCGCATGGAGTTCCTTCGGCCCGCCACCTGGGAGGAGGCACTCGCGGCGAAGGCCGAGCACCCGACCGCGCTGCCCGTCGCGGGTGGCACGGACGTCATGGTCGAGCTGAACTTCGACGTGCGCCGGCCGTCCGCGCTCCTCGACCTGAACCGGGTCGACGAGCTCGCCGAATGGTCGGACGACGGCGGAGTCGTACGGCTCGGCGCCGCCGTCCCGTACGCCCGGATCATCGCGGAGCTGTCCGGTCCGCTGCCCGGGCTGGCGCTGGCCTCCCGCACCGTCGGCTCGCCGCAGATCCGCAACCGCGGCACCGTCGGCGGCAACCTCGGCGCGGCCTCCCCGGCCGGTGACGCCCACCCCGCGCTGCTGGCGGCCGGGCGGGACGTGTTCGTGGAGGCGGCCTCGGTGCGCGGCACCCGGCTGATCCCGATCGACGAGTTCTACGTCGGGGTGAAGCGCAACCTCCTGGCGGCCGACGAGCTGATCCGCTCGGTGCGCGTCCCGGTGGCGGACGGCCCGCAGCAGTTCTCGAAGATCGGCACCCGCAACGCCATGGTGATCGCGGTCTGCGCGTTCGGCTTCGCCCTGCACCCGGGCAGCGCGACCGTCGGCACCGGTATCGGCTCGGCCGCGCCCACCCCGCGCCGCGCCGCCGCGGCCGAGGAGTACCTCCAGGGCGTGCTCGCCGGGCGCGGCCTGTGGGAGTCCGGCGAGCCGCTGGACGCCGAGGTGGTGCGGCGCTTCGGCGAGCTGGTGCGGGACGCGGCCTCGCCGATCGACGACGTCCGGGGCACCGCCGACTACCGTCGGCACGCGCTCGCCGTGATGGCCCGCCGCACCCTCGCCTGGACCTGGAACGACTACCGCGAGCAGATCAGGAGCGCGGCATGAGGGTCACGTTCACCGCCAACGGCAAACCGGTCGAGGCCGACGACGTGTGGGAGGGCGAGAGCCTGCTGTACGTGCTGCGCGAGCGGCTCGGCCTGCCGGGCTCGAAGAACGCCTGCGAGCAGGGCGAGTGCGGCTCCTGCACCGTCTACCTGGACGGCGTCCCGGTCTGCGCCTGCCTGGTCGCGGCCGGCCAGGCGCAGGGCCGCGAGGTGCGCACGGTCGAGGGTCTGGGCGGGCGGGACGGCGAACTCGGCCTGGTCCAGCAGGCGTTCGTCGACGCCGGGGCCGTCCAGTGCGGCTTCTGCACGCCCGGCCTGCTGGTGCAGACCGACGCGCTGCTGGCGGACGACCCGCGGCCGAGCGACGAGGACATCCGCGAGGCGCTGTCCGGCAACCTGTGCCGCTGCACCGGGTACGAGAAGATCATGGAGGCCGTACGGCTGGCCTCGGCCCGCAGGAGCGCGGGGACGGGAACGGGGTCGGAAGCGGGGACCGGGACGGGAACAGGGACCGGAACGGGGGCCGGGGAATGAACGCGCGGACCATCCAGGGGCAGAAGAACCTCCAGAAGATCAACCAGGCCTCCAAGGACGGCATCGGCGGCTCGCCGCTGCGCCCGGACGGCCACCTGAAGGTCCGCGGCGAGTTCGCCTACTCCTCCGACCTGTGGCACGAGGACATGCTCTGGGGCACCGCGCTGCGCTCGCCGCACCCCCGGGCGAACATCCTCTCGGTGGACGTCTCCGAAGCGCTCAAGCTGCCCGGGGTGTACGCGGTGCTGACGCACGAGGACATCCCCGGCACGAAGTACTACGGCCTGGAGGTCCAGGACCAGCCGGCCCTCGCCGTCGACAAGGTCCGCTACCACGGGGAGCCGATCGCGCTGGTCGCCGCCGACCACCCGGAGACGGCCCGCCGCGCGGTGGAGCGGATCGCGGTCGAGTACGAGGTGCTCACCCCGATCGTCACCGAGGAGCAGTGCCTCGACCCGGGGACGTACGGCTACGTGCACGAGCCGCACGAGTACAAGTCCCACGCCCACGGCAACATCTGCCACGAGCAGCGTCTGGTGGCCGGCCTCGGGGTGACCGACGAGGTGCGGGCGATGGCGGACGTCGTCGTCAGCGGCGACTACGAGGTCGGCATGCAGGACCAGGCCTTCCTCGGCCCGGAGTCCGGCCTCGCGGTGCCCGCCGAGGACGGCGGCGTCGACCTCTACATCGCCACCCAGTGGCTGCACGCCGACCGCCGGCAGATGGCGCCGGTGCTCGGCCTGCCGGAGGAGAAGGTCCGGCTCACCCTGGCGGGCGTCGGCGGCGCGTTCGGCGGCCGCGAGGACCTGTCGATGCAGATCCACGCCTGCCTGCTGGCCCTGCGCACCGGCAGGCCGGTCAAGATCGTCTACTCCCGGGACGAGTCCTTCTTCGGCCACGTGCACCGCCACCCGGCACGGATGCACTACGAACACGGCGCCACCCGGGACGGCAAGCTGGTCTTCTCCGACTGCCGGATCGTGCTGGACGGCGGCGCGTACGCCTCCACCTCCCCCGCCGTGGCCGGCAACGCGGCCTCGCTCGGGAACGGCCCGTACGTGGTCCCGAACGTCCGGATGCACACCCTGGCGCTCTACAGCAACAACCCGTCCTGCGGGGCGATGCGCGGCTTCGGCGCGGTGCAGGCGGCGTTCGGCTACGAGTCGCAGATGGACAAGCTGGCCGCCGAACTGGGCATGGACCCGGTGGAGTTGAGGCAGCTCAACGCGATGTCCCAGGGCGACCTGATGCCCACCGGACAGCCGGTCGACGCACCCGCGCCGGTGGCCGAACTGCTGCGGCGGGCCAAGGAGATGCCGCTGCCGCCGCCGCTGGACACCCGGCGCCCGGACGTGCGCCGGCTGCCCGGCGGACTGTCCAACACCTCGCACGGCGAGGGGATCGTGCGCGGCGTCGGCTACTCGGTCGGCATCAAGAACGTCGGCTTCTCCGAGGGCTTCGACGACTACTCCACCGCGCGGGTGCGGCTGGAGGCGATCGGCGGCGAGCCGGTCGCCCTGGTGCACACCGCGGCGGCCGAGGTCGGCCAGGGCGGCGTCACCGTGCACGCCCAGATCGCCCGCACCGAGCTGGGCGTCGAGCAGGTCACCATCCAGCCGGCCGACACCGGGGTGGGGTCGGCCGGTTCGACCTCCGCCTCGCGCCAGACGTACATGACCGGCGGCGCGGTGAAGCTCGCCGCCGAGGCCGTGCGCGGCGAACTGCTCGACCGGGGCCGCCGGCGCTACGGCTGGACCCACGACGACCTGGCGCTGGCCGGCGGCGCGGTGGTCTCGAAGAGCGCCGGCGTGCTGGTCCCCATCGTGGACCTGCTCGGCGACGAGGCCGTCGAGGCCACCCGCGAGTACCGCCACCGGCCCACCCAGCCGTTCGACAAGGAGACCGGCCAGGGCTTCGGCCACGTCCAGTACAGCTTCTGCGCCAACCGCGCGGTGGTGGACGTGGACGTGGAACTGGGCCTGGTCAAGGTGGTCGAGCTCAGCGCCGTCCAGGACGTCGGCAGGGCGCTCAACCCGCTCTCCGTGGTCGGCCAGATCCAGGGCGGCTGCGCCCAGGCGCTGGGCCTCGCGGTGATGGAGGAGATCATCCTGCGGGACGGCGAGGTGCGCAACGCCTCCTTCACCGACTACCTGATCCCCACCATCCTGGACACCCCGCCGATCCCGGTGGAACTGCTCGAACTGCCCGACCCCAACGCGCCGTACGGGCTGCGCGGGGCGGGCGAGGCGCCGACCGTCTCGGCGACGCCGTCCATCGTGGCCGCCATCCGCGACGCCACCGGGCTGGCGCTCCACCGGATCCCGGTCCGGCCGGAGCACCTGACCACCGAACGGCCGGGCTGAGCAAGGGTTCGGGCATAGGTGCGGCGGGTCCAGGTTCCGGTTCGGGTTCGGGTTCGGGACTGCGCTGGGGCGCCACCGCCGCCGTGCGGGATCGTTTCCCGTACGGCGGCGCTTGCCGTACGGTGCCGTTTCCCGTACGGCGGTGTCTCCCGCTACTGTCGAAACCGTGTAAGGAGCCTCTCCCCATGCAGGACATCGCCGAGCAGCTGCTGGCCTGGCACGCGTCCGGGCGCTCCTTCGCCGTGGCCACCGTGGTCGGCGTCAGCGGCAGCGCGCCGCGCGATCCCGGCGCGGCACTGGCCGTGGACGCGGACGGCGAGGCGGTCGGCAGCGTCTCCGGCGGGTGCGTCGAGGGGGCCGTGTACGAGCTGTGCCGGGCGGCGATCGCGAGCGGCGAACCGGTGCTGGAGCGCTTCGGGTACAGCGACGAGGACGCCTTCGCGGTGGGGCTGACCTGCGGCGGCGTCCTGGACGTCTTCGTCCAGCCGGTGGTGCCGGGGGCCGACGCCGGGCTGGACGCCGGGATCGCGCACATCGCGGCCGGCACGCCGGTGGCGCTGGTCCGGGTGATCGACGGGCCGGGCGGGCTGCTCGGCGCCACCCTGGCGGTCACCGCCTCCGGTACCGTCGGCGCGCTCTCGCCGGCGCCCTCGACGGTCGGCGGACTGGAGCGGGCGCTCGTCGCCGAGGCCCGGGCGATGCTGGAGGCCGGGCGTACCGGCCGCCTCGTGCTCGGTCTGGACGGACGTCCCTGCGACGACCGGCGGCCGGGCACCGTCGGCTGCTTCGTCGAGTCGTACGTGCCCGCGCCGCGGATGCTGGTGTTCGGGGCGATCGACTTCGCCGCCGCGGTGGTGCGGATCGGCAGGTTCCTGGGCTACCGGGTGACCGTCTGCGACGCCCGGCCGGTCTTCGCCACCGTCCGTCGTTTCCCCGAAGCCGACGAGGTGGTGGTCGACTGGCCGCACCGCTACCTGGACTCCCAGCTCGGCCGGATCGACGGGCGCACCGTGGTGTGCGTGCTCACCCACGACGCCAAGTTCGACATCCCGCTGCTGGAACGCGCGCTGCGGCTGCCGGTCGGCTACGTCGGAGCGATGGGTTCGCGCCGCACCCACCGGGAGCGCGCGGCGCGGCTGCGCGAGGCCGGACTCGCCGAGGCCGAACTGGCCCGGCTGCGCTCCCCGATCGGCCTGGACCTCGGCTCCCGCACCCCGGAGGAGACGGCGGTCTCGGTCGCCGCCGAGATCATCGCCCACCGGCGCGGCGGCGGCTGCCTGCCGCTGAGCGCCTCGGACGGACCGATCCACCACGACGGACCGATCCAGCTGGACGGGGCGGTCCACCTTGACGGGGCGGTCCACCTTGACGGGGCGGGGAGCGGGAACGACGGACGTGAGGCGGCGGACGGCCCGGCGCCCCGCACCCACGCGGCCTGAGCCTGGGCTCGGACCGGGCCTGGGCCCTCGGGCTAGTTCGTCAGCGCCAGCTTCAGGCCGAAGCCCACCACGACCGTGCCGGTCACCCGGTCCATCAGCCGCCGGGCGGCCGGGCGGCGCAGCCAGCCGCGCAGCGCCTGGGCGAAGCCGACCAGGACCGTCGACCAGAGCACACCCTCGACGACGTGCACGCAGGTCAGCGCCACTCCGGCGGCGAAGTGCGGGGCACCGGCCGGGATGAACTGCGGCAGCACGGCCACGTAGAAGACCCCGACCTTGGGGTTCAGCAGATTGGTCAGCGTGCCCCGCCGCCAGCCCTGCGCGAACCCGCCCTCCTCCGGCTCCTCCTCGGCCGCCGCCCGGCCGCCCCGGTCACGCAGCATTCCGATGCCCATCCATACCAGGTACGCGGCGCCCGCCCAGCGCAGGATGTCGTACGCCACCTGCGAGGCGGTCAGCAGCGCCGTCACCCCGGCCGAGGTCAGCGTCCCCCAGATCAGCGTGCCGGTCTGGATCCCCAGCACGACCCCCCACGCCTGGCTGCGCCGCCCCAGCGCCGAGGTGCGCAGCACCAGAGCGGTGTCGAGTCCGGGCGTGAGCGTGAGCAGCCCCACGACGAGGGCGAAGGACCACAGAGCCGTTGTCATCTCCATGGACCTCGATGCTCTCACAGCCCCGAGGGGCTCCCGTCGGGCGGTCGGGGCGCACGGTGCTGCCCGGCCGGGTGATCTCGGGTGATCTCGGCTGGTCAGGTGACGTTGAGGCGGGCGGCGAGGCGCAGGAGGCCCGGGCTGAGGCGGGAGAGGAGGCGGGCGACCTTGGCCTCGGGGGTGACGGGGACGACGGGCTTGCCGGTGCGGGCGGCGGTGACGATCGCGGTGGCGACCCTCTCCGGGGGGAAGCCGCGACGGGCGTAGAGCCTGGCGGCGCGGGCCCGCTTGGCGGCCTGCTCGTCGGCGGTGCTGGCGGAGAAGGTGGAGGTGCGGGTGATGTTGGTGTTGACGATGCCGGGGCAGATGGTGGAGACGCCGATGCCGTGGCCGACGAACTCGGCACGCAGGCAGTCGGAGAGCATGAACACCGCGGCCTTGCTGGTGGCGTAGGCGGTGAGCGCCTTGGAGGGCAGGTAGGCGGCGGCCGAGGAGACGTTGACGATGTGACCGCCCTGGCCGCGGTCGGCCATCAGGGTGCCGAAGGCGCGGCAACCGTGGATCACGCCCCAGAGGTTGACGTCCAGGACACGCTGCCACTCCTTCTCGGTGGTCTGGAGGAACGTCCCGGAGTGGCCGATGCCCGCGTTGTTGACCATCACGTCGGGCACCCCGTGCTCGGCCGCGACGGTCTGCGCGAAGGCGTCCACCGCGGCTCCGTCGGAGACGTCCACCCGGTAGGCGTGCGCCTTCGGGCCGATCAACGAGGCGAGTTCGGCGGTGCGTTCGGCGGCTTCGAGGTCGAGGTCGCAGACCACCACCCGGGCGCCGTCCTCGGCGAAGGCGAGCGCGGTGGCCCGTCCGATGCCGCTGCCGCCGCCGGTGACCACGACCAGCCGGCCGTCGTCCTCGGCCGGCCGGGCCTGCCCCTCGTCGACGCGGGCGGTGAACTCGCGGACCAGTCCGGCCACGGTGGATCCCTTCTCCAGCAGCGCCGACCAGTGGCCGGCGCGCAGCGTCCTGCGGGTCAGCTTCGGTGCCCAGCGTTCCAGCCCCTCGGAGAGGTAGGTGCCGACGTACCGGTCCCGGGTGAGGGTGATCAGCTGGACCGGCACCTCGGTCGGCCGCTCGCGCGGACTGCCCAGGGTGGGGCGGAAGTTGGCCCGGTACAGCTCGATGCCGCGGACCGCGTCGCGGCGCAGGGTGGGCTGCGGGTGGTCGGCGCGCGGGGTGACGTGCTCCAGGTCGCGCAGCACCCGCGGCCAGGCGCGGGCGAGGCCGAGGCGCCAGATGCCGGGGGCGAGGTAGGGCAGGTGGAAGGCGGTGATGTACCAGGAGTGGAGGCCCTGGTGCAGCAGTTGGCCCAGGTGGCGCGGGGTGGGGCGGCGCAGCCGGTGGCGCAGCCAGTGGCCCATGTGGTCCAGGCTGGGGCCGGACAGGGTGGTGTACGAGGCGATCCGGCGTTCGGCGCCGGGCGCGGTGACGGCCTCCCAGGACTGGATCGAACCCCAGTCGTGGGCCAGCAGGTGCACCGGGCGGTCCGGACTGACCGCGTCGGCGACGGCGAACAGGTCCTCGGCGAGGTGCTCCAGGCGGTAGCCGTCCCGAGTCGCGGGGACTCCGGACTCCCCCGCGCCGCGCACGTCGTAGCGGACCACGTGGTGGTCGCGGGCGAGGTCGGCGGCGATGTCGTCCCAGACGGTGTGGGTGTCGGGGTAGCCGTGCACGAGGAGGACCGTGGGGGCGGCCGGGTCGCCCTGCTCGAAGACGGCGAGCGGGAGGGCGCCGGAGCGGACGGTCCGGCGGCGGACCTGTGGCGCCGTCGGGGGCGGCGTCACGGGCACCGTCTCGGCCGCCGTCTCGGGCGACTTCTCGGGCTTCGACGGGCGCTTCATCGGGTGGCCTCCAGCGTGGTCGGCGTGACGGCGGTCGGCGTGACGGTGGTCGGCGTGACGGCGATCGGGGCGGCGGCGGTCCGCTCGGTGGTCCGCTCCGTGCCGGCGCTCCAGCGGCGGACATGCGGCAGGTCGTCGTCGAGCCAGTAGGCGTCGTCCTCGGTGACCACCAGCAGCTCCTCGAACTTGATGCCCACGCCCCGGAAACCGATGTGCGGCTCGACCGCCCACAGGCCCGGCGTGGGCGCGTGCCGGGACGATCGGCCGTCCGCCCAGAGCGGTGAACGGCCGTGCAGCCGCTCGGAGACGAGCTCGCGGCCGAGGGTCTGGAGGGTGCGCACGCCGAAGCCGAACACGTTCACCCCGGCCGGGCCGCGCGCCGTGTTGCGGGTCACCTGGTGGCCGATCACCCGGCCCGGGTAGACCTGGTGGCGGTTGTCGTAGCCGTGCGCGGCGATCTGCGCGTCCACCGCCGCGTACACCTCGGAGAGCGGTTTGCGGGCCCGCACCTCGTCGAGGATCAGCTTCCGGTAGACCTCCAGGTCGGCGGCCAGCCGGTCCCAGACGCGGTTCTCGCCGACCTTGCCGCCGTAGCCGATGTCGGCGGTGTAGCCGTCCACGACGGGCGCGCAGTCCAGCACGTACGGCATGCCCTCCTCCAGACGGCGGTTGCCGGCGAAGAACTGGAGCGGGGTGTGGAAGTGCCGGAAGGCCGTCCGGTCGCCGAACCAGGCGAAGGGGACGTGGAAGAAGTCCTGCACCCCGGCGGCGACCAGGCGGCGGCGCAGCTCGGCGGTGGCCTGCCGCTCGGTGACGCCGGGTTCGATCCAGGCGGCGACCTGTTCGGCGCAGTGGTAGGCGAGCTGCTGAATCTCCCGGAAGCGGTCGAGGTCGTGCTCGGTGTAGCGGAAGGCGGGGGTCGCGGTCGCCATGACGGGGCTCCTTCTACTGGAGGTCGAGCACGAGGGTCTCGCCCTCGGCGGCCCGGGAGACGCAGGGCAGCAGAGCGCCCGCGGCACGCTGCTCGGGGGTGAGGCGGCGGTCCCGGTGGTCGGGCGAACCGGCCAGCACGCGGACCTCGCAGGTGCCGCAGAAGCCCTGGTGGCAGGAGTACGGGAGGTCCGGGCGGGCCTCGCGCAGCACGTCCAGGGCGGAGCGGTCGGCGGGGACGTCGAGGGTCGGGCCGTCGGCACCGAGGCGGACGGCGAACGGCTCGCCGTCGGTGACCGGGGCGGCGCCGAAGCGCTCGAAGTGCAGGGAGGCGGCCGGGGATTCGTCCAGGGCGCGCTGCACGGCGGTCAGCATGGGGGCCGGGCCGCAGCAGTACACGGCGGCTCCGCGTGAGGCGTGGGCGAGCAGCTCCGCGCCGGTGGGGACGCCGCCGTGCTCGTCGTCGGTGCGCAGCACCACCCGGCGCGGGTCGAGGGCCCGCAGTTCGTCCGTGTACGGGAGGGTGTCGGCGCTGCGGCCGACGTGGACCAGGCGCCAGTCCAGGCCGTGGCGCTGCGCCTCGCGGGCCATCGGGAGCAGCGGGGTGATGCCGATGCCTCCGGCCAGCAGGAGGACGGTGGGTTCGGCGCAGAAGGCGAAGCCGTTGCGCGGGCGGCGGGCGGTGAGCCGGGTGCCGGGGTGCAGGGCGTCGTGGACCTCGACGGACCCGCCGCCGCCCTCGGGCAGCCGGCGGACGGCGATGCGGTAGGTGGTGCGGTCCGCCGGGTCGCCGCTGAGGGAGTAGTGGCGCTCGCGGCCGGAGGGCAGGGCGAGGCGCAGGTGGGCGCCGGGCTGCCAGCCGGGCAGCGGGCCGCCGGAGGGGTCGGCGAAGCTCAACTCGACGACGTCGGCCGCGAGTCGGCGGCGCTCGGTGACGACCAGCTGGAGCGGCGGGGTGGGGCGGCTGAGCGGGCGCCGGGGGTTGCGGCGCAGCAGCGGGCCGCCGAGGGCCGGGGAGTAGCGGTCGGCGAAGGCGGTGACGAAGCGCATGAAGCCGTCGGCGCGGGGGCGGCCGTAGAGGTCGGGGGGTGGGGTGAGCAGGTCCATCCGGCGGGGTCCTTGGGCGTCGGGGGGGCGTCGGGGGGAGCGGGAGGAGCGGGGGCGCGGGAGGAGCGGGGGCGCGGGAGGGTCTCAGCCTTCGGCGGACGGCTTTCAGATGACAGATTTCAGCGAACAGATAACGTTTTCTGTTCGCTGAAATCTGTCAGCCGTCACCCGCCACCCCTCACCCCGCGCCCCGCCGCCGCACGGGCGGCCGGGGAGGTGGCGAGGTAGCCCAGCGCCTGGCTGGAGGAGCCCTCCTGCGTCGGGTGGTAGCCCGGCCGCAGGTAACGCAGCCCGGAGCGGACCGACCTGACCGGATCCGGCAGCAGTCCGCGCTTGGAGATCCGGCCCGCCTCCCGCCAGGTCGGCTTGAGCCGCCCCTCCAGGGTCGGGTCGGCGGCGAGCAGGAAGCGGGCCCCGCGCACCCAGAGGTGGACCAGCAGCGGCCCGGATATCGCCATCCCGCGCACCCTGCGCAGGTAGCCCGGGTCCAGGTGGACCATCAGGTCGTAGGCGACGCTGCGGTGCTCGACCTCCTCCGCACCGTGCCAGCGCAGCAGGTCCAGCATCGTCGGGTCGGCCTCGGCCCGGTCCAGCCCCGGGGAGTTGAGGATCCAGTTGCCGAGGAACGCGGTGAAGTGCTCGATCGCCGCGACGAAGGCGACCCGCTCGATGATGTTCTCCCGCTGCCGGGCCGGCGTCAGCCCGGGCTTGTCGCCGAGGACCCGGCGGAACAGCCAGGAGACCTGCCGGACGTACGGCCGCGGGTCGAGCCCCTGGCCGAGCAGGTGCTCCAGGACCTCCTGGTGCGCCTCCGCGTGGATGGCCTCCTGCCCGATGAACCCGAGGACCTCCTCGCGCAGTTGCTCGTCCCGGATGAGCGGCAGCGCCTCCTTGAAGACCTTGACGAACCACCGCTCCCCCTCGGGCAGCAGCAGGTGCAGCACGTTGATCACGTGGGTGGCCATCGGCTCGTCCGGGATCCAGTGCAGCGGCAGCCGGGCCCAGTCGAAGCGGACGTCCCGGGGCTCCAGGACGAGACCGTCGTGCACGCGCTCGGCGGGGACGGCGAGGGCGGGGACGGGGGTGGAACGGGACATGGCGGACCCTCCTGACCTGGGAGCGGCGGCTCGACTCAGGGAAACGTACTCGCGGGTAGCCGCGGGGACAAGGGTTTCGGCGAGTCTTATCGACATCGAGTCTAATAAGTGACGCCTGCCGCGCGACGGCCCGACGAACACCGGTTCGGACCACGAGTCCGGTCCACCGGAGAACCCGAGGGCCCCGCCGGACGGCACGCGTCCGACGGGGCCCTCCGACCGGGCGGCGCTCAGACCGCCATCGCCAGCATCAGCGGCGCCGCCCGGGCCGCCAGCAGTTCGGCGGCGGCCTTCAGCCTGTGGATGTTGTCCACCGGCATCGAGGTGGCCAGGCAGCCGACCGTGCTGCCCGCCGTGATCGGCACCGCCGCGCACACCGTGCCCAGCGCGTACTCCTGGATGTCCAGCACCGGCACCGTGGCCGGCTGCCGCTCCAGCCGGTGCATCAGCTGGTCGGCGTCGGTGACGGTGCGGGAGGTGAGCCGGGCGACCGGGTGCCGGGAGAGGTGGTCCCGGCGGGCGTCCGAGTCCAGCTGGCCGAGCAGGCACTTGCCGATCGCGCTGGCGTGCGCGGTGGCCCGGAAGTCCACCCACTCCTGCACCGCCGGCGCGTGGTCGGCGGCCGCGACCGCCTCCACCGTCAACTCGCCGTCGTGGTAGCGGCTGAAGTACACCGCGGCACCCAACTCGTCCCGGAGTTCCACGAGTTTGCGGTTGAGCCGGGCCTTCACCATCTGTTCCCGGTTGTGCTGGCCGAGCAGGGCGAAGGTGCCGCCCAGCAGCCAACCGCCGTCCTGGCACTGGAGGTAGCCCTCGACCTCCAGGATCTCGGCGAGTCGCCGTACGGTGGGCAGCCCGAGCGAGGTCTCCCGGGCGAGGGCCACCAGGGTGGCACCGTCGGGGAGGCGGTCGACCGCCTCCAACAGTCTGAGGGCGTGCTGGAGGGAGGTGAACGGGCCCGTCGGACCCTGGTCCAGTGCGGCGTGACGACCCGGGACTGGTGTCGACATGTCGTCCCCTTCCGATGTCCCCCACGGAGCGACCGCGGGCAGGCACCAGCCTATCGACCCCGCGGCCCCGGCGACTGCCGTCCGTGCATATCCGAGGACGTTCCGTACAGCGGCCGCCGTCCGGCCAGGGCGAACGCCGCGGCGGGCCCGCTCCCCGGACACGCGGGGAACGGGCCCGTCGTACGGGGAGCCGTCAGTTCTCCTCGCCCGCCCGGAGCTTGGCGACGGCGGCGGCCAGCCGGGCGCCGTACTGCTCGTCCGCGGCGTGGAAGTGCGCGAGGTTCTTCTCCACGATGTCGTCGCGCGAGACCTGCGCCAGGAAGCCCGCGATGTTGTCGATCAGCCGGGTCTTCTCCCCCGCCGACATCAGCCGGTACAGCTCGCCGGCCTGGAAGAAGTCGTCATCCTTGGTGTGCGCCGGCGTGGTGTGGGTGCCGGTGTGGCCGCTGATCTCGACCGGCGCGGCGAGCGCCTCGTCGGTCTGGGCCGGGCCGCCGAACGAGTTGGGCTCGTAGTTCTTGCCGCGACCGGCGCTGTTGGCCGCCATCAGCCCGTCCCGGCCGTAGTTGTTCGCCTCGGTGGCGCGCGGGGCGTTGACCGGCAGCTGGGTGTGGTTGACGCCGAGGCGGTAGCGCTGGGCGTCCGCGTAGGCGAACAGCCGACCCTGGAGCATCTTGTCCGGGGACGGCCCGATGCCGGGCACGAAGTTGTTCGGCGAGAACGCGGCCTGCTCGACCTCGGCGAAGACGTTCTCCGGGTTCCGGTTGAGCACCAGGCGGCCGACCTTGACCAGCGGGTAGTCGGCGTGCGGCCACACCTTGGTGAGGTCGAAGGGGTTGAAGCGGTAGTCCGCGGCCTCGGCGACCGGCATCAGCTGGACGTGGAGGGTCCAGGACGGGAACACCCCGCGCTCGACGGCCTGGTGGAGGTCGCGCTGGTGCGAGTCGGCGTCGCCACCGACCACCTCGGCGGCCTGGCCGGCGTCCAGGCAACGGATGCCCTGGTTGGTCTTGAAGTGGTACTTCACCCAGTAGGCGTCACCGTCGGCGTTGACCCACTGGTAGGTGTGCGAGCCGTAGCCGTTCATGTGCCGGTACGAGGCCGGGATGCCGCGGTCGCCGAACAGCCAGGTGATCTGGTGGGTCGAGGCCGGCGAGTGGGCCCAGAAGTCCCAGACGTTGTCCGCCTCCTGCACGCCGGTGTACGGGTCGCGCTTCTGCGAGTGGATGAAGTCGGGGAACTTGACCGGGTCCTTGATGAAGAACACCGGGGTGTTGTTGCCGACGAGGTCGTAGTTGCCCTCCTCGGTGTAGAACTTCAGCGCGAAACCGCGCGGGTCGCGCACCGCGTCGGCCGCGCCCAGGTTGCCGGCCACGGTCGAGAAGCGCAGGAAGACCTCGGTGCGCTTGCCGACCTCGGAGAGGAAGCCCGCCCGGGTGTACCGCGAGACCTCGTCGGTGACCTCGAAGTAGCCGTACGCGCCGGAACCACGGGCGTGCACGACGCGCTCCGGGATGCGCTCGCGGTTGAACCGGGCCAGCTTCTCCAGCAGTTGCTGGTCCTGGATCAGCAGCGGGCCGTACGCGCCGGCCGACGCCGAGTTCTGGTTGTCGGCGATCGGGGCGCCGGACTCCGTGGTCAGGATCTTGGGCATGGAGGGTCCTTCAGGTGTCGATAAGGCGGTGCCTGGAGAAGGTGGTGACGAATCGTCATATCGACCGGGAGGCAACGGCGGGGGGCACGGAACTCCGGTCGCTGACGATACGTCAGTCGGCGAGCAGCTTCCGCACGACGGTCACGGCCGGGGCCTCGGACGGCTGACCGGCCAGCGGGCGGGCGGCGGTCAGTGCGGCGGCCTCGTCCGCGGCGAGACCCGCGCCGGTGAGGGCCGCGCCGGCCTCGGCGGCCGGAAGGGCATCGAACCAGCGCAGCGCGAGGGCGGCGAGGCCGTCCTCGGTGAGGCGGCCGGTGAGCCGCAGACGGGCCAGCCCGCCGTCGGGGTAGACGTTGATCCGCACATGGGTCACCGGGCGGCCGGCGGCGAGCCGGAAACGGTGCCGGGTGTCGGGCTGGAGCCTTGTGCGGGGCAGGAGTTCGAACCACTCGCCGTCGGCCGGGTCGGCCCCGGTCGAGGCGTCGAAGCCGAGCAGGTCGGCCCAGCCGGGGGCATTGCCGACGAAGTAGGACGTGTCCACCTCGACGGCCAGCACCTCACCGCCCCCGGCCAGGGCGATCCGCACCCAGTCGTTGGCCTTGTCGCGCCGACGCCGGGTCTCCCAGCCGTCGCCCATGACGGAGGCGCGACCGGGAGCGTTCAGGTTGTGCGGGGAGGAGAAGTAACGGTCGGACGCCGCCTCCGCCACGCCGCCGAACTCCTGGGCGGCCAGGTCGAACGTGAGGCCGGCCAGGTCGCGCGGGTCGGGCAGCACCTCGCCGTGCACCCGCAGCCGGGCGACGCCGCCGTCCGGGAAGATGTTGAGCCGCACGTGGGTGTAGCGGGTGCCGTCCGCGACGGCGAACTCGTGGGCGGTGTCGCCCTTCAGCGGGGTGCGCGGCACGACCGTGGTCCAGTCGGCGTCCCGGAGTTCCTCGGGCGACGGGTGGCCGGGGACGGACACGGCCTCGACCGAGGCGGACTCCGGGTAGTTGCCGGTGAAGTGGGCGGTGTCCACGACCACGCCGCGGATCACCCCGGCGGCGCCGAGCCGGACGACCGCCCAGTCGTGGTCCTCGTCGGTGGGGTGCGGCCGGTCGGCGGAGACCCCGCGGCGACGCTTGGACTCCCAGCCGTCCATGATCTGGCCCTTGTGCCCGAAGGTGTGCGGCCGGAACTCGGCGGGCTTGGCGACCAGCAGGTTCTCCGCGTCCGCGAAGGTGTCCTCGTTGGTGGCGACGACGCCCGCGCCGAGCAGTCGGGAAGCCAGGTCGACCAGTTCGGTGAAGGGAGCACTCGGGGTGTCGGCAGTGGTCACGGACTCTCCTTGGGGCGCGATCGGACGGGCGGTGGTGTGGAGGGTGGCGGAGTGGGGACGGTCGCGGGCTAGGGGGCAGTGGTCGCCTGGGTGGCGGCGGCCTTGGCGGTGGCGCCCCGGGTGGCGGGCCGGGTGAGCTGCCGGCCGAAGGGCCGGGCCGCGGGGTCCACCTCGCGGCCACGCAGCCAGGTGCCGCGCACCGCGCCGGTGAGGGTCCGGCCCGCGTAGGGCGTCACCGGGTTGCGGTGGTGCAGTCCACTCGCCCGGACGGCGAACTCACCCTCGGGGTCGAAGGCGACCAGGTCCGCGTCGTGGCCGGCGGCGATGGCGCCCTTGGTGCCGGCGAGGCCGACCAGTCGGGCCGGGCCCTCCGACATCCAGCGCACCACGTCGGCGAGGGTGTGGCCGCGCCGGCGGGCCTCGGTCCAGACGGCCGGCAGGCCCAGCTGGAGCGAGGCGATGCCGCCCCAGGCGGCCGCGAAGTCGCCGCTGCCGCCGTACTCGGGCAACAGCTTGAGGTCGGGGGTGGACGGCGAGTGGTCGGAGACGACGGCGGTGAACTCGCCGTTCGCCAGGGCCTCCCAGAGTGCGTCCCGGTTGGACTCGTCGCGGATCGGCGGACAGCACTTGAAGGCGGTGTCGCCGTCCGGCACCTGCTCGGCCGCGAGGGTCAGGTAGTGCGGACAGGTCTCGGCGGTCACCCGCACTCCGTCGGCGCGGGCCTGCCGCAGCAGTGGCAGCACGGCGGCCGAGGACACGTGCAGGATGTGCACCCTGGCACCGGTGCGGCGGGCCGCGTCGAGGAGCCGGGCGACGGCCGCGGTCTCCGCGCCGGCGGGCCTGGAGGCCAGGAAGTCCCGGTAGTGGACGCCGGGTTGCTGCGGGGCGGCGGCGAGCACGGCCGGGTCCTCGGCGTGGATGATCGCCAGCGCCCCGATCCGGGCCTGCTCGGCCAGCGCGGCCTCCAGGTCGGCGGCCCCGACGTGCGGGAACTCGTCCACCCCGGAGGGGGCGAGGAAGCTCTTGAAGCCGAACACGCCTTCCTGGTACAGCGGTTCGAGGTCCGCGACGTTGCCGGGGACGGCGCCGCCCCAGAAGCCGAGGTCGACCCAGGCCTGGCCCTCGGCGGCCCTCCGCTTGACCCCCAGCCCCGCCGCCGTGATGGTGGGCGGGATCGAGTTGAGCGGCATGTCGATGATCGTGGTGACGCCGCCGGCCGCGGCCGCCCGGGTGGCGGTGGCGAAGCCCTCCCACTCGGTGCGGCCGGGTTCGTTGACGTGCACGTGGGTGTCGACCAGGCCGGGCAGCAGGGCGGTGTCACCGAGGTCGGTGAGCTCGCCCGGGCCCGCCGTGAGCGAGCCGTGCGGGGCGGTCCGGGCGATCTTCCCGTCCTGGATCAGCACATCCGCGGGGCGCTCGCCGTCGGGCAGGACCACCCGTCGGGAGCGGATCACCGTCGGCCGGCTGAAAGGCATGGGGACCTCCGGAACCTGGGAGTTGAGGATGGTTCGAGGGCGCTGCGGGGGGCTGCGGGGGCACATCGGAGATGCGGCGAGGGTCGCTTCGCAGGCCGCTTCCGGGGCCGGCTTCTCGGGCCGTGGAACGCGGGCGGTGGTGAGCGGTTGCCGGGAGCCTAGGCCCGCCTTCAACAAAACGTCAATGGATGGAATCGGCCGGGCTCAGCACCGCAGCAGCCGGCCGGCCAGCCGCTCCCCCGCGAGTTCGGCCAGCTCGGCGGCCCTGGTGATGCTGTCCCCCGGCAGCTCGGCCAGGTCGGTCAGGGCGATCGCGGCGGCGAAGCCGGCGGCCCGCCACTCGGGTTCGGAGAGCTCCAGCCGACCCGCCACCGCGGCGACCCGGACCCCCGCCCGGGCGGCCGCCGCGGCGACCCCGGCGGGGGCCTTGCCGTGGAGCGTCTGCGCGTCCAGGCAACCCTCGCCGGTCACCACGAGGCACGCCCCGCGCACGGCCCCGTCGAAGCCCAGCAGGTCGAGCAGCAGCTCGATGCCGGGCCGCATGGTGGCGCCGAGCAGGGCCAGGGCGGCGAAGCCCACCCCGCCCGCGGCGCCGGCGCCGGGAGCCTCCCGGACGTCCCGACCGGTGGTCTCGGCGACCAGGTCGGCGAACCGGGTCAGTCCCTCCTCCAGGACCGTCAGGTCCCCGTCGTCGGCGCCCTTCTGCGGGCCGTAGACGGCGGCGGCGCCGCGCGGCCCGAGCAGCGGATTGTCCACGTCGCAGGCCACCACGACCTCGACACCGCCCAGCGCCCCGGTGAGCGGTCCGAGGTCGATCTCCGCGAGCCGGCGCAACGCCGCTCCGCCTGGGGGGAGTTCGGCGCCGTCGGCGTCCCGGAGCCGTACCCCGAGCGCCTGCAGCATTCCGGCGCCACCGTCCGTGCAGGCGCTGCCGCCGAGGCCCAGCACGATCCGCTTGGCCCCGAGCTCGACCGCCGCGGCGATCAGCTGGCCGACCCCGTGGGAGCCGGCCGCCAGCGGGGCGGTCCGGCCACCGGGCAGCCGGGCCAGGCCCGAGGCCTGCGCCAGTTCGACCACCGCGGTGTCGTCCCGGACGGCGAGCGCGGCGTCCACCGGCAGCCCGGTCGGGCCGGCCACCTTGGCCGGGACCCGGCTGAAGCCGGCCGCCAGCGCGGCGGCCAGGGTGCCCTCGCCGCCGTCGGCGACGGGCAGTTCGCGCACCTCGGTACCGGGCGCGGCTCGCCTGATGCCCGCGGCGATCCGGGCCGCCGCCTCGGCGCCCTCCAGGGTGCCCTTGAACTTGTCGGGGGCGACGACCACATGGCCCTGGTGGGGGATGGGGGGCATGGCGCGTCCTCGCTTCCGTACGGGTCCGGCGGCGGTCCGCCGATGTGCGTCCAGCATGTGCCCAGTGGTCCGGGGGTGCGACCCCCTCCCCGCCGTTCCCTCGTCCCGCTTCCGACGTACGAGAGCTCCCCTCGGCGGGGAGGAGGCCGGGCGACGCGTACCGGGCACGACCGAAGTGCCCCCTGGGGACGTACGCGTCACCGGCTTGGATCGACCGGCGGGCGGGCGGATGAGCCCCGGCGCGCCCGCCGGTCGGGTCCTGCCTCCTGGCGGCGCGGGCACGACCGGATGAGGTACACGCCGCCAGGAGGAGTTCGGGCCGGGGGCTCCGCGCGGGAGCCCCCGGGAGTGGCGCCCGGACTACCCGACCTCGCGCCCGGAGAGCCGCTCGACGCCACGCAGGAGCGCCGAGTGGTCGAGCGGGCCGTCGCCGTTGGCCCGGGCGGAGGCGACCAGCTGGGCCACCACCGCGCCGACCGGCAGCGCGGCGCCCACGGCACGGGCGGCGTCGGTGACGATGCCCATGTCCTTGTGGTGGAGGTCGATCCGGAAGCCCGGCGCGAACTCGCGGTCGAGCATGTTCGCCTTCTTGCGGTTGAGCACGGTGGAGCCGGCCAGGCCGCCGCCGAGCACGTCCAGTGCGGCCGCGAGGTCGACTCCGGCGTTCTCCAGGAACACCACGGCCTCGGCGAGCACCTGGATGTGGACCGCGACGATCAGCTGGTTGGCGGCCTTGACGGTCTGGCCGGCACCGGCCGGGCCGACGTGGACGACCGTGGTGCCCAGCGCGTCGAACAGCGGCTCCGCCTCGGCGAAGTCCTCGGCGCCGCCGCCGACCATGATCGACAGCACCGCCTCGACGGCGCCCGCCTCGCCGCCGGAGACCGGGGCGTCCAGGGTGCGGATGCCCTTCTCCCGGGCGGCGGCCGCGACCTTGATCGAGGTCTGCGGGGTGATCGAGGACATGTCGATCACCAGGGTGCCGGGCTCGGCGTGCTCCAGCACGCCGCCCTCGCCCAGGACGACCTGCTCGACCTGCGGATCGGCCGGGACCATGGTGATGACGACCTCGGCGTCCCGCACCGCCTCCGCGATGCTGCCGGCTCCGTACCCGCCGGCCGCGACCAGGGCGTCGATCGGCGGCCGGGTGAGGTTGAAACCGGTGACGTGGTGACCGGCCTTGACCAGGTTGGCGGCCATCGGGCCGCCCATGATGCCGAGGCCGATGAAAGCGATCTTGCGACTCATCGCGTCGAGTTCCTTACGTGTGCGGGTGGGGGGTCTGACGGGTCCGCGGCGCACGGCCCCACGGCCGGTTGAGCGGCCGGGCTGCTCGCCGGGCCGCTCGGCCCGCCGTGGCGCCCAGTCGGCCTTGGTGCTCGGCCCGTTGGTGCCCGGACGACCTTGGTGCTCAGCCGGCCCTGGTGCCCGATCGCGCTACTTGGCGGCACGCAGCTCGCGCGGCAGCCACCCGAAGCTGTCGGCGCTGACGCCGGTGGAGGGGCGGTACTCCAGGCCGATCGAGCCCGCGTAGCCGGCGGCGGTGAGCCGGGCGAACAGGTCCTCGAAGTCCAGCTCGCCGGTGCCGGGCTCGTTGCGGCCCGGGTTGTCGGCGATCTGCACGTGGCCGATGCGGTCGGCGTGGGTGTCGATGACCGCCGCCAGGTCCTCACCGTTCCTGGCCAGGTGGTAGAGGTCGCAGAGGAACCTGGCGTTCCCCAGGCCGGTGGCGGCGTTGACCCGGTCGACCACCTCGACCGCGGCGGCGGCCGTGACCAGCGGGTAGTCCGGCGACTCGGCCCCGTTCAGGGCCTCGATCAGCAGGACGGCGCCGATCCCGTGCGCGGCCCGGGCGGCGAGCACCAGGTGCTCCAGGGCGAGCGCGTCCTGCTCGGCCGGCTCGACGCCCTCGACCCGGTTGCCGTACAGCGCGTTGAGCGCGGTGGCGCCGAGCGAGGCGGCGAGTTCCGCGGCGACCGGGACGTTGGCGCGGAAGCGGTCCCGTTCGGACGGCAGCGAGACCGTCCCGCGGGCACCCTTGCTCAGGTCGTCCAGGAAGTTGAGGCCGGTCAGCCGGACCCCGGCATCCGTGAACGCCTTGCGCAGCGCGTCCAGTTCGGCCTGCGAGGGGTCGTGCTGCTCACCGAAGGGCCACCACAGTTCGGCCGCCGTGAAGCCCGCCGCGGCGGCCGCGGCGGGGCGCTCCAGGAGCGGCAGCTCACCGAACAGGATCGACAGGTTGACCGTGAAGTCGTGCTTGGCAGCCGCTGTCACGCCACTCACCTCTCAGCTCTCTTCCACCATCCACAACTTCCACGATCCGGAAGAGGGATTCTGTGTGGTGGAAGCATCTCCGGCCCGTCGAGCGAGTGTCAAGGGAGTCGCAACATTTTGTTGAAGCCCCGTCGGGAGCACGCCACCCGGGACCGAACCGTTCGATCACCCGGCCCCTGCCCGGCCCCACCCCCCGCTCGCTACAGTGACCTCGTGCGATTGATGGTGGAGTTCACGACAGAACCGTTCGAACTGGACACGTTTCCGGAGCACGCCGCGGCGGCCCGTACGGTCGTCGACGAGGCCGGCCTCGCCGTGTCGGTCGGCCCGTTCGGCACCAGCGCCGAGGGCGGGGCCGAGCAGGTCCTCACGGCGGTGACCAAGCTGCTCAGGGAGACCCTGGACGCCGGGGCGACCCGGATCTCGGTCCAGGTCAGCGTGCTGGGAGAGGAGGCCGGTACGCCGTGACCGAGAACGTGGAACACCCGCTCGCCGCGGCGGTGAAGCCGCTGCTGGCCGCGGTCGGCGCGACTCCCGTCCCGCTGGACGAGGCGAAGCCCGACGACGTGGTCCTGGAGTGGGAGGGCACCCCCGCCCTGGCCGTCCGACTGCCGCACCTGAGCAGCGCGCTGGACCGGATGCTGGCCGAGATGACCCGCCAGTTCGACGGCCGCCCGCTGACCGAACTCGACCGGCTGGAGAAACAGCGGGTGGTCGCCCTGCTGGAGGAGCGCGGCGCCTTCACCGTCCGCCACGGGGTGGAGACGGTCGCCTCGGCCCTGGGCGTCAGCCGCTTCACCGTGTACAACTACCTGAACCGCCAGGACGGCTCGAAGTCGTCCTGACGCTTCGGCACGGCGCCTTCCGTGGCGCACACGGCCCCCGCCCAGGGGCTTCCGAACGGGTGACCCCGCCGGCGCGGCAGGACTGGATCGGCCTGCGGCGGGGGACACTTGGCGAATCGCACACGAAAGGGCCCGACATCACGGCCCGGTTCAAAACGTAACCACCAACCGTTCAACAAAGTGTTGACGACCGGGTGGGGTCGATCTAGCTTTTCCGGGTGGCACCACTCTTCAGGAGGTCCACTCGTGACCAACCACCCCCACACCCTCGACGCCCTGGCCGCGGCCGACGCCACACAGTTGGCGAAGATCCTGCTGGAGGTCTGCTCCAGCCCCCGCTGGGCCGCCACGGTCGCGGAATCCGGCCCCTGGCCCGACCGTGAGGCCCTGCTCGCCGCCAACGCGGCGGCCATGGCGGCACTGACGGCCGAGGACCTGCGCGACGCGATGGCCGGCCACGCCCGGATCGGCAAGCCCATGGCGGGCGACGCCACCTCCGAGCGCGAACAGGCCGGAATCCACGGCGTGGACCGGGCGGTCCTCGACGAGCTGCGCGAGGCCAACGCCGCCTACGAGGCCAAGTTCGGCCACGTGTTCCTGATCTGTGCGACCGGCCGCACCGCGGTCGGCATGCTCGCCGCCCTGCGCGAGCGTCACCCCCACGACGCCGCCACCGAGGCGGAGATCGTCCGCGGGGAACTGCGCGAGATCAACGACATCCGCCTCAACCGCCTGATCGACGCCTCCTGACCCACCCCGTCTTCTTCTGACATCACGTCAGCTCTTTCACGCGACTCCACCCGGGCGAATCCTCCCGGTTGAGCTGACGCATCATCACTTCTGCCATCGGTAAGGTCACTTCACCCATGACTGGCATCTCCACCCACGTGCTCGACACCAGCCTCGGCCGCCCGGCCGAGAGAGTTCCGGTCGAGCTCGCACTGCACACCGAGGGTGGCTGGCAGGTGCTCGGCACCTCCGCCACGGACTCCGACGGCCGGGTCAAGGACCTGCCGGCCGTGGAGGCGGGCTCGGTCGTCCGGCTGCTCTTCGACACCGGCGCGTACCACGAGCTCCGGTCCGACGGGCCGCCGTTCTTCCCCGAGGTCTCGATCGTCTTCACGGTCGCGCCCGAACAGCACCACTACCACGTGCCGTTGCTGCTCAACCCGTTCGGATACTCGGTCTACCGCGGAAGTTAGTGGACCGACCTTGAAACCTAGGAGCCACGTCATGGCCCACGTGCTCGGTCAGAACCAGTACGGCAAGGCGGAGAACCGCATCGTCCGGATCAACCGCGACTCCACCCGACACGAGATCAAGGACCTGAACGTCTCGGTCTCACTCCGGGGCGAGTTCGAGGACGTCCACCTCACCGGGTCCAACGCCAACTGCCTCCCCACCGACACCACCAAGAACACCGTCTACGCCTTCGCCAAGGAGTACGGCATCGAGTCGGCCGAAGCCTTCGGCATCCTCCTGGCCCGCCACTTCGTCGACGACACCGAGCGCGGCGTGGTGCACGGCGCCCGGATCCGGATCGAGGAGTACTCCTGGGACCGGATCAGGACGCCCGACAGCTCGGCCCGCTTCATCGGCTCGGAGGAGGTCGGCCACTCCTTCGTCCGCAGCGGCCAGGAGGTCCGCACCAGCGAGATCGTCTACGACGGCGAGTCCGTCCAGGTGATCTCCGGCCTCAAGGACCTGGTCGTCATGAACTCCACCAACTCGGAGTTCTGGGGCTACATCAAGGACGGCTACACCACCCTCCAGGAGGCGTACGACCGCATCCTCGCCACCCAGGTCACCGCCCGCTGGAAGTTCGGCTACAGCGGGAAGGACGGCGAGTCCCAGCCCCACTGGAACCGCTCCTACGCCCAGGTGAAGCGCCACCTGCTGGAGGCGTTCGCCGAGACCTACTCCTACTCGCTGCAGCAGACCCTGCACGCGATGGGCACCCGGGTCCTCAACAACCGCACCGAGGTGGACGAGGTCCGCCTCGAACTGCCCAACAAGCACCACTTCCTGGTCGACCTGGAGCCGTTCGGCCTCGAGAACGAGAACGAGGTCTACTTCGCCGCGGACCGCATGTACGGCCTGATCGAGGGCACCGTGCACCGTGACGGCGTCATCCCCGTCATCCCGGTCGCCTGACCTCCCCCACCGCGTGGACACCGCCCGGTATCGCCGCCCCCTCCGGCCCTCGCGGGCCGGCGGAGTCCGGGCGGACCACTCCAGTCGCTCCACTTGATCTGCTTGATCTGCTTGATCTGCTTGATCTGCTTGATCCACACGCTGAACCCGTACCAGCGGTTCCACCCGCACCAATCATTTCTCCACCCCCACCCACCGGAGTTCGTGTCTGCCTCGCGGCGGCCGGCCCGGGGCACTGGAGAGCCCGGCCGAGGGGCCCTTGCACCGCCGTCCCGCCCTCGGCCACACCGGCACCAACCGCACTCCAGCGCCACGGGCGCGCCGGGAGCCACGGGCACAAGAGGGGCTCGACATGGCACCCAGCAACACCAGCAGTACAGACGGCGGTTCCACCCCAGCAAGAGCGCACGGACCGGACGGCGCGTCAGCCCAGCTCCCCGGTGAGCCGTCCGGCTCCGGAACCCACCCCGTGGACGAGTTGCTGCCCCCGGCGAAGCTGATCTCCACCGGGCTCCAGCACGTCGCCGCGATGTACGCGGGAGTCGTCGCACCCCCGCTCATCGTCGGCGCAGGCGTTGGACTCTCCCCCGCCGAACTCGCCCTGCTCATCTCGGCCAGCCTGTTCACCGCCGGACTGGCCACCCTCCTCCAGACCCTCGGCATCTGGAAGATCGGCGCCCGCCTGCCGTTCGTGAACGGCGTCTCCTTCGCCGGGGTCGCGCCCATGATCGCCATCGCGAAGGAGCACGGACCGAAGGACGCCCTCCCGGTGATCTTCGGAGCGGTGATCGTCGCGGGGCTCCTGTGCTTCGTCGCGGCGCCGTACTTCTGCAAACTCATCCGGTTCTTCCCCCCGGTCGTCCAGGGCACCGTGATCACCCTCATCGGGGTGTCCCTGCTCCCGGTGGCGGTCAACTGGGCGCGCGGCGGCTCGCCGAGCGCCCCCGGGTACGGCTCCATGCGGGCCATCGGCCTCGCCGCGATCACCCTCGTCGCGGTGGTGCTCTGCAACCGGCTGCTGCGCGGCTTCTGGCAGCGGCTGTCCCTGCTCATCGGCCTGGCGTTCGGCACCCTGATCGCCTTCCCGCTGGGGCTGGCCGACTTCGGCGCGGTCAAGAGCGCGAGCGTCTTCTCGCTGCCCTCCCCCTTCCACTTCGGCGCGCCCGTGTTCGACGCCGCCGCGATCGTCTCGATGTGCATCGTCATGGTGGTCTCGATGACCGAGTCCACCGCCGACATGCTCGCCCTCGGCAAGATCGTCGACCGCGAGGCCGACGAGCCCACCCTCGCCGCCGGCCTGCGGGCCGACGGCCTGGCCACCGCGCTCAGCCCCGTCTTCAACGGCTTCGCGGCCAGCGCCTTCGCCCAGAACATCGGGCTGGTGGCGCTGACGAGGATCCGCAGCCGCTTCGTGGTCGCGACGGGCGGCGTCATCCTGGTCCTGCTCGGGCTGTTCCCCGTGCTGGGCTCGGTCGTCTCGCTGGTGCCGCAGCCCGTGCTCGGCGGCGCCGGGATCGTGCTCTTCGGCACGGTCGCGGCGAGCGGCATCCGCACCCTCGCGGAGGCCGGAATGGAGTCCAGCTCGAACACCATCCTGGTGTCGGTCTCGCTCGGGGTCGGCATCATCCCGATCGCCGTACCGACGTTCTACGACTCCTTCCCGGAGGCCGTCCGGACCCTGATGCACTCGGGGATCTCGGCCGGCTGCGTGACGGCCGTCCTGCTCAACCTGCTCTTCCACCATGTCGGGGCCGGCCGCCGGGCCGGATCCGGCCCGGATTCCGGTGCGCCGGCGCCGACGACTCCCCAGATCCCGACAGCGGCGACACCGTCCTGACCGGTACGGCGAAGGGGCGCGTGCCACTGGCCGCGCGCCCCTCCCGGCCCTTCCCCAGAGGAGGCACACCATGGCAGTCCAGCCCCCGCCCGCCGACCGGCGGATCGTGATCGAGAACGTCGCGATCGCCACGGTGGACACCGACGACACCGAGTACGCCCGCGGCCACGTGGTCGTCCTCGGCAACACCATCGAGGCGGTGGGCGACGGCCCCGCCCCGGCGGGACTGGCCGGCGTGGTACGCCGGATCGACGGCGAGGGCCACCTGGCCACCCCCGGGCTGGTCAACACCCACCACCACTTCTACCAGTGGATCACCCGCGGTCTGGCTCAGGACGACATCCTGTTCGACTGGCTGGTCGCCCTCTACCCGACCTGGGCGCGGATCGACGAACGGCTCGTCCACACCGCCAGCCAGGGCTCCGCCGCGGCGCTGCTCAAGTCCGGCTGCACCACCGCATCCGACCACCACTACGTCTTCCCGAAGGGCGGCGGCGACATCCTCGGGGCCTCCATCGAGGCGGTCCGGGAGCTCGGTCTGCGCTTCACCGCGCTGCGCGGCTCGATGGACCGCTCCGAGAAGGACGGCGGCCTGCCGCCGGACCACGCGGTCGAGGAGCCGGACGACATCCTGGCCGCCTCCGAGGCCGCCGTCGACCGCTACCACGACTCCTCCTTCGGCTCGATGCTGCACATCGCCCTCGCGCCCTGCTCACCCTTCTCGGTCTCCACCGACCTGCTCCGCCGGTCCGCCGAACTCGCCCGCCGCAAGGGCGTCCGGCTGCACACCCACGGCTCGGAGACGGCGGAGGAGGAACGGTTCTGCCAGGAGCTGTTCGGCATGGGCCCGACCGACTACTTCGAGTCGGTGGGCTGGCTCGGCGAGGACGTCTGGATGGCGCACTGCGTCCACATGAACGACTCCGACATCGCCAAGTTCGCCGAGACCGGAACCGGCGTCGCCCACTGCCCGTCCTCCAACGCCCGGCTGGCGGCCGGCATCGCCCGGGTGCCCGACATGCTCCGGGCGGGCGTCCCGATCGGGCTCGGGGTCGACGGCACCGCCTCCAACGAGTCCGGTGAGTTGGGAACGGAGCTGCGCAACGCGCTGCTGATCAACCGGCTGCACGGCTCGCCCGGCGCGCTGACCGGGCGGCAGGCGCTGCGGCTGGGCACCATGGGCGGTGCCCGGGTGCTCGGCAGGCAGGACGAGATCGGCTCGATCGAGGTGGGCAAGCTCGCCGACCTGGCGCTGTGGAAGATCGACGGGGTCATGCACTCCTCCATCGCCGACCCCGTCGCCGCGCTCACCTTCGGCGCGCTGCCGCCGCTCGCGGCGCTGTTCGTCAACGGCAACGCGGTGGTCGAGCAGGGGCGGTTGACCACGGTCGACGAGGACCGGATCGCGCGCGACTGTGCCCGGGCCGCCCGGGAGCTGGCGGGGCGCCGGGGCTGATGGGCTGATGACCTGATGGATTGGTGGCGTGACGGATTGGTGGCGTGACGGGGCTGACGGCCGGACGGACCGGTGATCCGATGGCCGATCTGTGAACTCCGGGGCGCGCCCAGGGACGGCGCGCGGCCCGGGCTCCGCGCCTGCGGACGGCGGACGGCGGACGGATGGCGGGTAACAGATGTCAGCCGACAGATGACAACTTTCATCATCTGTCAGCTGACATCCGTTCGCCGTCCCCGGTGCGCGGACCGCGGCCCCGGACCCACGGCGAGGGCACGGGGCCGCGGCGAGGGCACGGGGCCGCGGCGAGAGCCCGGGGCCGCGGCGCGCCGCGGGGAACCCGCCGGAGCCGGGCCTCACCCGGCAGGGCTCCGCGAGGCCGGGAGCAGAGCGAGTCCGGCGAGGGTGAAGAGGACCGCGAGCACGAGCCAGCCGAGGGCACCGTGAGCGACGACGGTCAGGCTGATCACCAGTGGGCCGAGGACGTGCGCGGCGGCCTGGCCGCTCATGAAGACGCCCTGGTACTCGCCGTGCGACCGCGGATCGGCCAGGTCCAGGCTGAGCGTCCAGCCACCCGCCGAGGTCAGGAGCTCACCGAGGCTCTGGACCAGGGCGCCGGCCAGGAGCGTCGCCGTCGCCACGGCCGCCGGGCCGTACTGGGCCGCCGCGTAGACGAGGCAGGCCGCGGCGAGCAGCGCACCGCCCCGGGCACAGGCGCGCGCGGCCGTCGGGGCACTGTCCACACCGCGGCTCGCGCGGACCTGGAACAGCACCACCAGAAGACAGTTGACCACGTTGACGGCCGCGACCACGGCGGTCGGCGCATCCGTCGCCAGCACGATCCAGAGCGGTATCCCGACCGTGAGCACCGCCAGTTGAAGCTCCAGCACGGCGTGCAGAGCGGTGACCACCAGGTAGCGACGGTCCCGAAGTGCCTGTCGTCGCGGCGCCGCCGCCTCCGATGCCCGGATCCGCACCCCGGAATCCGACTCCGCCGGAAGGGGCAGACCCACCAACAGGGCCGACGCCCCCAGGAAGCTCGCCGCGTTCAGCGCCATCATCGTCACGTACCCGGCGTAGGTGTTCGCCTGGAGAGCGACAGCCGCGCCGGTGGATCCGATGACGAGCCCCGCGTTCATCACAGACCGCAGCAACGCCCTTGACCGGACCTGCCGTTCGGCGGGAAGGGCCCGCGCGATCAGCGCGCTGCGCACCGCCGCCGCGCCGCGCTCCAGCACCGTCGCCACGCACACCAGCACCACGTACGCGGCGAAGGAGCTCACGAACGCGTACCCGAGCACGGCCGCCGCCTCCAGCGGCCCGATCACCAGCAGCAGCCGCTTGCTGCCGACCCGGTCCGCGAGCCGGCCCATCGGCACCCCGGCGAACACCCCGCACACCCCGGCGGCGGTGAGGCCGAGCGCAACCCGGCCTGGCGTCAGCCCGACGGACCGGGTGAGGAACAGCACGCTCACCGTCACGAACAGGCCGTTGCCGACGGTGTTCACCAGGCTCATCAGCGCCAGCCTGCGCAGCAGCGGATCATCCGGGAGCAGGCGGCCGACGAGACCGGGGCGGGAGGCGGAGGGCGGACGCGCCGCGGCGAAAGTCATGGCAGCAGGACAGCGGTGTTCCGATCGCGGTGGAATTCTTTTACCGTTACGGTCAATGTTCGAGTTCCGATTGGGCGTTGACGACCTGGCCACCACCTGGTTCGGCTACTCCCCCTTGCAGGAAACGGTGTTGAGCCTGCGCGCCCGGATCCGGCCGGGCTGCTATCCGGAGCAGCAGCGGTGGGTGGCCGGATGGCGATCGGGCTACACGGCCCTGGACACCGCCCTGCTGGAGTCCCTGATCACCCCGCTGGGCTTCGTTCCCGACTTCCTGACGCCCCGCCCGCCGGTGCCCCGGCCGGACATCGCCACCGAGCTGGCCGGCCTGGCGGCCACCCCGCCCGAGGTCGCGCGAACGGACGTCCTGACCGCGTACCGCAGCGCCGGGAACACGCTTCCGCTGGTGTTGGCCGCGCTGGTCGACGATCCGCCGGCGCTCGTCGCCCGGGTGGCCGGGGCGCTGGAGGCGTACTGGACGCGCTGCCTCGCCCCCGCGTGGTGGCCCAGGGCGCGTTCGGTGCTGGAGGCGGACATCGCCTACCGGGGACGACGGCTCTCGGAGCACGGCGCCGAAGGGCTGTTCACCGACCTCGACGACCGGCTCTCCTGGCACGCCGGTGTCCTGCGGCTCACCGACCCGCACCCCGCCACCAAGGCGCTGGGGACCACCGTCGACGTCGCCGGGCGGGGGCTCGTGCTGATGCCGACGCTGTTCGCGCTCGGCGCGGTGACCGACCTCGTCCAGGGCGGGCCGCCGGTCATCACGTACCCGGCGCGGGGCAAGGCCACGATGGGCGAGGACACGGAGACCGGGCGGCGCCCGCCGGAGCGGGCGTCGGCGCTCGCGGGGCTGATCGGCGCGCCCCGGGCGAGGCTGCTCATCCTGCTGGAGACACCGGCGAGCACCACCGAGCTGGCCCACCGGCTCGGCGTCACCCCGGCGGCCGTCAGCCGCCACCTCGGCGCGCTCACGGCCGCGGGCCTGCTGGAGCGCACCCGGCACGGGCGCAGCGTCCTCTACCGGCGCAGTGTGCTGGGGGACGGCCTGACGGCGGGCGGGCGCGGGGCGGCGGGCGGGTGACAGAGAACAGACGACAGACGACAGATAACAGATAACGAAAGTTGTCAGCTGTCGGCCGTCCGCACACCCCCGCCCGCCCCCAACCACGCCGCCAGACGCCACCCCTCAGGCCGTACGCCCCAGCGTGGCCAGGTAGGCCCGCCAGCCGCCGTGGTGGGTGATCTCGCGGTGCACGCCGCGCTCGACCTCGCCGCGGGCCAGCAGCATCGACAGGCAGGCCGAGCCGTCCTCCAACTCGATCACTCCCAACTCCAGCTCACGCGGCTCACCGGGGAGGATGACGTCCCGCAGGCGCTCCAGGCTGATCTCGTACAGCTCGCCCTCGATCGAGGTGTCGGTGGCGGGGTCGCGCAACAGCCCCGGGCACACGTCGTCGATGGAGAAGAAGCGGTAGCCCGGAGCGGTGCGGGCCGACCCGATCAACGAGTCGGCGACCTTGGCGTGGAAGGGGCCGCCGGCCATCGCCTGGCCGTTGAAGAAGATGCGTGCCATGGTTCGACTCCTGTGCCGTGGAACGAGAGAGGACGTTCCGCGCGGCGGCGAGAGGACAGGTGGATTCGTCGCCGCACGGAACGCGATGGCGGACCCGCCGGAGCCCTTCGACCCGGCGGGTGGCATGGGCTCAGCCCAGCAGAGGAAGCGCCGGCAGGGTCAGGAAGTCCGCGAACTCCTCGGCCAGGGCGACCTGTTCGAAGAGCTGCGCGGCCTCGCGCCAGCGGCCCGCGCCGTAGGCGTCCTCGCCCAGCTCGGCGAGGAGTTCCGCCAGCTCCGTGGCGACCAGGGTGCGGACCAGCTCGGCGGTGGCCTTCTCACCGGTGTCCGACAGCACGACCCCGTTGTGGATCCACTGCCAGATCTGCGAGCGCGAGATCTCGGCGGTGGCGGCGTCTTCCATCATGTTGAAGATGCCGACCGCACCGATCCCGCGCAGCCACGCCTCGATGTAGCGGATGCCGACCTGGACGGCATTGTGCAGCCCCGCACGGGTGCAGCTGCCGCCGGCGCCGGCGATGTCGAGCAGCTGGGCGGCGGTCACCGGCTCGGACGGGCCGGGGTCGTCCTTCTGGTTCGGCCGTTCGCCGAGCACCGCGTCGAAGGAGGCCCGGGCGACCGGCACCAGGTCGGGGTGGGCGACCCAGGAGCCGTCGAAGCCGTGGCCGGCCTCGCGGTCCTTGTCCGCCTTGACCTTCTCCAGCGCGGCCGCGTTGACCTCGGGGTCGCGGCGGCTCGGGATGAACGCGGCCATCCCGCCGATCGCGTGGGCACCGCGCCGGTGGCAGGTCCGCACCAGCAGCCGGGTGTAGGCGGCCATGAAGGGCGAGGCCATGGTGACGCCGTTGCGGTCCGGCAGGACGTAGTGGGCGCCGGCGTCGCGGAAGTTCTTGACGATCGAGAACAGGTAGTCCCAGCGCCCGGCGTTGAGGCCCGCCGCGTGGTCGCGCAGCTCGTGGAGGATCTCGTCCATCTCGAACGCGGCGGTGATGGTCTCGATCAGCACGGTGGCCCGGACGGTGCCGTACGGAATGCCGAGTTCGGCCTGGGCGTGGGTGAACACGTCGTTCCACAGCCGGGCTTCGAGGTGGCTCTCGGTCTTCGGCAGGTAGAAGTACGGGCCGGAGTTGGGGTCCTCGGCGCCCTTGGCCAGCAGCCGGGCGGCGTTGTGGAAGAAGTAGAGGCCGAAGTCGACGAACGCGCCGGCCACCGGGGTGCCGTCGACCAGCAGGTGGTTCTCGTCCAGGTGCCAGCCGCGCGGGCGGACCACGACGGTGGCGAGTTCGGCGGCGGGCTTGAGGGCGTAGGCCTTGCCGGCCGCGCCGGTGAAGTCGATCCGGCCCTCGAAGGCGTCGATCAGGTTGACCTGGCCGCTGACCACGTTCTCCCAGGTCGGGGAGGTGGCGTCCTCGAAGTCCGCGAGCCAGACCTTCGCGCCGGAGTTGAGTGCGTTGATGACCATCTTGCGGTCGGTCGGACCGGTGATCTCGACCCGGCGGTCCTGGAGGGCGCGGGGCGCTTCGGCGACCTTCCAGTCCCCGGCCCGGACCTCGGCGGTCTCGGGGAGGAAGTCCAGCGTGCCGGTCGCGGCGATCTCGGCGCGGCGGGCCTTGCGCCTGGCCAGGAGGTCCTGCCGGCGGTCCTCGAAGGCTCGATGGAGCCCAGCCACGAAGGCGAGGGCCTCCGGAGTGAGCACCTCCTCCGCGCGGTGGACGCGGGGACCGGCGACAGTGACGGCCGGAGCGGCGGGGGAGGCGCCGACGGGCCCCTGATCTGCAGCCATGGGCAGGACACTCCTAAGACGGTTGAACCTGGCGAAGGGAGCTCCAGTGGGAACTTCCTCGGGGGAACTTCCACGATCCGGACCCGCCTACCGGCGAGTTCGATTCTGTAAGGTGGAGACTAGTTTCCGCGATACAGAATTTCAACGGTTTGTTGAAGAGATCGCCGGGACTCTGCTCCTCTCCGACAGCGAAGGGAACGCCGGTGGCCGCGACCCCCGACTCAGCACCGACGACAGGCGCCGACCGCCCGAGCGGCGGCGTGCAGTCCGTCGAGCGCGCCTTCCAACTCCTGGAGGCGCTGGCCGACTCCGGCGGCGTGGCCACGCTCAGTGAGCTCTCCATCAGTTCCGGCCTCCCGATGCCGACCATCCACCGGCTGGTTCGTACCCTCGTCCAGCAGGGCTATGTCCGCCAGGACACCGCGCGCCGCTACACCCTCGGCCCCCGACTGATCCGCCTCGGCGAGACGGCGGGCCGGCTGCTCGGCAGCTGGGCCCGCCCGTACCTGGCCGAGCTGATGGAGGCCACCGGCGAGACCGCCAATCTGGCGGTGCTGGAGGGCGGCGAGGTGGTGTACGTCGGCCAGGTGCAGTCCCGCCGCTCGATGCGGATGTTCACCGAGGTCGGCCGACGGGTGCAGCCGCACTGCACCGGCGTCGGCAAGGCGCTGCTCGCCCAGCTGCCCGAGGACGAGGCACGCACCGTGCTCGGCCCCAACCCGCTGCCCGCGCACACCGAGTACACCGTCACCGACCCGCAGGAGCTGATGCGCCAGCTCGCCGAGGCGCGCGAGCGCGGCTACGTGGTCGACGACCAGGAGCAGGAGATCGGCGTCCGCTGCATCGCGCTCGCCGTCCCGGGCGCACCGACGCCGACCGCGCTCTCCGTCTCCGGCCCGGAGGCCCGCATCCGCGCCCTGGAGGAACAGGCCGGCGCCGCCTCGCTGGTGCCGGTGATGCACCAGATCGCGGCCCGGCTGGGGCAGGTCCTCGCCCCCTGACGCCACGTCAACCGCCGTTGCCGGATGACGCGGCGCGCCGACGCGACCGCGTCATCCGTTCGGGCGGACGACGGGCGGGTTGCCACCCGGCTCCCGCGACGGCTCCGCCACCCTGGTGCGGACGCGGCCCGCGACGGCGCGGGCGGCCGGGACGCGAGGACAGGGTGAGCGGGGATGGAGCAGCAGGACCGGGACGTACGGGCCGGTGCGGCACGCGGTACCGCCGTACGGGGAAGCCACGGCCGGGAAGGCGACAGTCGGGGCGGTGGCACGCGGCGCGCCGCCGGAAGAGGCGGGGGCTTCGGCGGCGCCGGACTGGTCGCGGCCGTGGCGGCGGGGTGCGCGGTGACGGTGCTGGCCACCGACCCGTCCTGGGCTCTGCGGCGCCCCGATCCCCGGCCCGCGGTGGAGGTCGTCGCGCCGGGCGCGCCCGCGGCGTCCACCCTGCCCGCACCCGCGACGCCCGAGGCCACCACCCTTCCCGCCCTGGTGACCCCCGGGGTCTCCGAGGCCACCACGCTGCCGGCACCGGCCGCCGACCGACCGTCCCACTCCGACCTGGAGGTGGTCCGGTTCGACCCGGACGCGGCCGCCCCCGGCGGCACCACCACCGTCCGCGCCTTCGTCGGCAACCGCGGCCCGGGCACCACGGCCTCCCCGTTCACGGTCGTGGTCACCCTGCCCAAGGGGGTCACGCCCGAGGGCCCGTACTTCCCGTCCGACTGCCGGGTGCTCGGCCGCAACCGCGACCACGGCCGCGTCGTCCGCTGCTCGTTCGAGCCCGGGTTGCGGGAGGGACGCAGCGCGACCGCCCTCATCCCGGTCCGGCTCGACCCGGAACTCCCGGCGGGCACACTGAGCGGCGGCTCGGTCGAAGTGCACGGCGCGGACGACCCGGACGAGAGCAACAACCGGCAGCCGTTCGACATCACGGTCGTCGCGACGGCCGCCGGCTCCTGAACCGTGCGGTCCTGCCGGTGGGCGCTCACCGCCGAACGCCCGCCGGTGGACGGTACCGCCCCTCGCCCACCGAGGGGTCGGTTGTCAGGAGGTCGGTGATCAGCCGAGTCGGCTCGGGGTGGCCGGCCCGGCCGGGGTCCGCGTCGACGTCCCGGCGGCGGAGACCACCAGCTGCTGCGAGCCCAGGTCGTGCCAGGTGCCGTCGAGGTCCTGCCAGAAGCCGAACTGGGTGTACGTCCCGGTCGGCAGGGTGCGCGCGGCGCTGGTGAAGTCGAACCCCTCCGGGCAGATCCGCACGTCGGACGCGTGGCCGGGGAAGTCGAGGTTGTTCCCCCGGGCGTCGCGCACGCCCACGCCGACGGTCTTCGCGGTGACGCAGTCCGAGGAGTGCAGAGCGAGCGAGGCGGCCACGGCCTTGCCCGCGACCATGGCGGCGGGGACGAGCCGGTCCTGGGTGACGGTCGGCGCGGCGGCCGCGACGGCGGCGGTGGCAGTGGCCTGGGCACCGGTGGTGGACGGCACCCCGAGCAGGCCGGCGCCGCTGATGGCGAACGCCCCGGCGGCGGCGAGGGCCGCGTTGCGGCCGCGGTGGGACGGGCGGGCGTGGCGCGGTGCGCGACGGCGGCCGGGCACGAACGCGGGCCGGCGCGTGGGGCTGTCGGGCTTGGGCATGGGGTCACCTCGTCGACGCCTGCGAGGTGAGCTGTCGGGTTCGGGCTGAGGTTGCCCGGCCGCCCGGGGAGCGGCTTCACCCCTGGGCCCTCTCTTCCGGACCTTGCCGGGCCCGCGATGCCAGGCAAGATCCGACGAGTTCCGGCAAGATCCGGAAGAGAGGCCCAGCCGCGGCCCGCACGCGGGGCGTACGGACCGGGCGCTGACCTTGGTTCCCCCGCTCCCGTCCGCTGTGGTGCTCGGTGACCCGCCGACGGGTGGACGGGACTCGGCGTCCCGGCGACGGGGTCCGCGAGGGCGGACGACCGTTGCAGGCTAGGCGGGTCGTCCGTGAACGGACAACTCGGCCGGGCCGGTTGTCGCGCAGGTCACAGTGGTGTCGATCAACGACTCCGAGGGGCAGCCGAGTTGATCGACTTCCGGGAGCGGGATGGCGGGAGGAACCGGGGGGAGGCCGCCGACCAGGCCGACCGGGCCGACCGGGCCGATCAGGTGTGGCGTGGCCTGGTGTGGTCTGGCCTGTCAGGTCAGGTCAGCCGAGCCAGGCGTCGACCTGGCTCTCCGCCTCCGGCGCCCAGGCGAGCCTCATGTGGTTGAGGCCGCTGAGCAGCCGGGTACCGCCGACCGTCGCGATGCCGGTGGTGTCCAGCGCGCTCGCGGTGAACACCAGGCCGTCGCTCGGCCCGCGGTTCTCGTTGAGCACGCCCGGGATGTCGGCCGACCCGCCAGCCAGCAGGTAGGTGCGCACCGAGGCCGGGATGCCGGCCTGCCGGAGCGGCGCGATCAGCGAGCCCGCGTCGATCGCCGCCTGGATGCCCTGGCCGGAGGTGTAGAAGCCATGGCCGCCGTAGTAGGTGGTCCACCAGTCCTGGGCGGTGGAGTCCACTCCGTAGGTGCCGTCCCAGCGGGCGAGCAGTTGGCGTTGGCCCGGGTAGCAGTCGTAGCCGCCGCTCGGCAGGACGCCGAGGCAGGGCTGCGCGGTGTACGTGCCGTAGCAGGTCATGGAGAGGTGCGGGGACGGCGCGTTGGCGGTGCCGCCGCAGGCGGGCCAGGTGGCCAGGTCGAAGTCCCAGCCGTGCGCGTACACGTAGTCCAGCCCCCCGTTCGGCCCGCCGAGGGTGACCAGCCGGCGCACGTCACCCGCGTAGGACCTCCCCCAGGAGGGCTTCACCGAGGACACGTACGCCCGGGCGGCCACCTCACCCTTGCTCCACGCCACCACGTCGACCTGGGAGACCCCGAGCCGGTCCCGGATCAGCGCGACGGCGTCGCCGACGGCCTGCGCCTGGAGCAGGTTGTCTCCGTGCTTGTGGGCGAAGCCGATCGCGAAGACCCGGTGGCCGGTGCCGGCCAGGTACTGGGCGAGGCCGGTGGACGGGCAGCTCGCCGCACCACAGACGCCGCTCTCCCCCGGGTTCGCCCAGGCCCGGTCGGCGTTGTCGTTGGCGCCGTGGACCAACAGGACGGGGGTGGCCTTGCTGCCGGTGTCCCAGCCGGCGGCCGAGTAGAGCAGGAAGCGGGCAGAGGAGGGCCGGCCGGTGCCGAAGTACGTCCGGCGGGCGCCGTCCTGGTCGCCACGGCCGTCCGACGGGAACTGCTCGGTGCGGAAGCCGGAGGTGGTGTCGAGATAGCGCTCGACCTTGGCCCAGCCGTTGCCGGGGGCGGGGAAAGCGGCTTCCAGGGTGAGGGGGGCGGTGGTGGCGGTGCTCGCGACGGGACCGGTACTCGCGGTGGGGGCCGCGTGGGCGGCGGTGGGGGCGCCGAGGAAGGCAGCGGCCAGCAGCAGGAGCACGGCGGCGAGGGCGGTGGGGGTGCGCCTCGTCGGGGCGGGGTGGGTGGGGACGGCGTGGTGCCTGGGGGCCGAGTGTTGTGTGGGGGCGGCGTGTTGCGTGGGGGCGGCGTGTTGCGTGGGGGCGGCGTGTTGCGTGGGGGTGCGTCTCATGGCCGGACGGTAGGGCCGCTGGTGGGCCGTGCCCATGTGCCGGTCGCACATCCAGGCGGCCAGGCGGTGGCGAACCGTACCGTGGCGAGTACCTGACCGAGTGCGCCCGGTCGGATAAATTGGAAGTCTGACATCATCCGCAGTGCACAAGAACGGCGAGCCCGACCGGAGGCTCGCCACGACCTCACAGGAACGAGGACACGTCCCGCCATGACCGCGCCCCTGCCCGCCTTCGCCGGCCGAACCTACCTCTTCCGGGCCGACAACGGCGCGGCCTTCCGCAACGCCTATTCGGCCGACGGCACGCGGCTGCGCTGGGAGGGCCTCGGCGAGTCCGCGGGCCAGTGGGAGGACGTGCGGCTGCACGTCGCCGAGGTCGCGCCGGAGGTCTACTTCGTCAGCTGGACGGAGCAGAGCGGGATCACCGTCAGCCATGTGATGGACCTCGGCAAGCTGACCGTGCGGGCCTTCTGGACCTTCGAGGGCGAGGGTGGCCGGGTCGGCGAGCTGCACACCGGGACGCTGGAGCGGGTGGCCTGAGCGGCGGGACCGCCGCGCGGGAACCGAACGGGCCATCCGGCTTGTTCGGGCCGCTCGGAAGGGTTCCGACTCAGACTGCCTGACCTGGCACCTTGAGGTGCTGGGACAGCCACTCCAGCGAGGAGGGCAGCAGGGCGCTCCAGGTCTCGAAGTTGTGGCCGCCGTTCTCCAGCATGCTGTACGAGACCTTCATCGGGCTCTGCACGGCGTTGACGAAGGACTCGGTCTCCTGGCGGTAGCTGCCGTCGCCCTTCTTGGTGCCGGCCAGCAGCACGGACACCTTCGGCTGCGGCAGGTTCTGCAGCCGCCACATCAGGTTGGCCTCGTCGCGGCGCTGCTTGCTGCCGCCGAACAGGTCTCCCGTGGTCGGGTCGTCGGCGGCGTCGTAGTAGGCGGAGAGGGCGACGGCGGTCGGGAAGACGTCCGGGTGGCGCATGGCCAGCTTGAGCGCGCAGTAGCCGCCGGTCGAGTTGCCCATGAAGGCCCAGGCCTGCGGGTCGGTCGAGACCCTGAAGCTGGCCTCGATCGCCGAGGGCACGTCCTTGGTGAAGTAGGTGTCGGACTGCGGGCCGTTGGGGACGTCCTCGCACTCGGTGTCCTGCGGCAGCGCGGGCGAGGGACGCATCAGGACCATGACGGTCGGCTGCATCCGTCCCTCCTGGAGCAGTTTGAGCGCCGCCCCCGGGTAGTTGAAGCGGGTGATCAGGTTCTCGGCGATTCCTGGGAATCCGGTGCTGACGATCACGGCCGGGAACTGCTTCTGCGCGTACTCCGGCTGGAAGTACTGCGGGGGCAGGTAGACGTAGCCTTCAGTGGACAGGCGGCTGACCGCGCCGTCGATCCGGACCTTGCGGATCTCACCGGACTGGCTGGGCTCGCGGCCCATCGCGCCGCCGCCCTTGACCGCGGCCTGGCCTATCGTCTCCACCATCAGCCGGCCGGAGGCGTCCGCCTTGTTGTGGATCACCACCGGACCGGTGTCGCCGATACCCAGAAGGTCGCCCCAACTGCTGTAGAACGCGAAGTAGTTGTTCGCGACCAAGCCGAGCGCGGCGAGCACCGTGAGCTGGGTGGCGAGCAACGCGCCGATCCGGCCGAGCACCGCCTGCCAGGTCTTCCTCGCGAGTCTGGGCCACAACCAGACCGTGCCGCTCATCATCACGACCGCGATCAGTACGGTCAGCGCCAGCACTTTGTGGCTTGTCAGACCCATGTCCCGCTTGCTCCCACGCCTCGAACTCCAGCCCCCTTCGCTGGGGACATCCGAGGTGGTCACCCCGGTTCCCCCGCCGGGGCGCGAGGACCAACCCTAGCGCCAGCTGGGAGGAAGCTGATCGCGGCTGGGAGGTGACGGAGAACGGGGCGGACGGGTGACAACGTTCAGATAACAGATTTCGAAAGTTGTCATCTGAAATCTGTTAGCTGTTACCTGTCGACAGCCGACGGGCGGCAACCATCGGTCGGCCGCCGCCCGACCCGCCGCCCGACCCGCCGCCGGCGATTCCCGGCTCAGCCCACCCGCCCCCAGAGTCGCAGCCCCGCCGTGAGCTCGCGCATGCAGCGCGCGCCGAGGTCCTGCGGGGAGCCCGGTCCGGTGAGGGCGGCATCGGAGGAGGCCCACTGCTCCAGGGCCACCCGGATCGCCGCACTCGCCGCGGCGGCCGCGAGCCTGATCTCCACCGGATCGGTGCCGTCCGGGCAGCGCTCTGCGAGGGCGGTGCGCAGGCGCTCCTCCGAGTCGGCGTGGACGCGCTGCCAGGTGGCGCCCAGCTTCGGGTCGCGCAGCAGACCGCGGGCCCACCGCATCATCTCGGCCCGCGCCTCGTCGGCCGGAGTCAGCGAAGCAACTGCCGCGCGCTCCAGCGCGTCCCGCAGCGGGAGGTCCGCCGGACTCGCGACGAACAGTTCCACCCACTCCTGCCCGCCCGCCGCGAGCAGCGGGGCGACGGCGTCCTCCTTGACGGAGAAGTACCGGTAGAAGGTGCGCAGCGAGATGCCCGCGGCGAGCGCGATCTCCTCCGCGGTGGTCGCTTCCGCGCCGCGCTCGGCGAAGAGCGCGGCGGCGGCACGGGCGATGTCCAGCCGCGTGGCCTCGCGGCGGCGCTGGGTCAGGGTCGGGCGTCCGGTCACGGGCCCAGCCTACGCGGGCGGATGCCGCATAGGCACATCACGACGACATGGCACGAAAAGACTTTTTGGCACGACATGCCATCAAGGCGTACCGTGTCGTTCGAGGCCGAGAGGCCACGAACGAACGGAGTACCACCATGGAGCGCTTCAGCGGACGGAACGTCCTGATCACCGGCGGCGGCTCGGGCATCGGCCAGGCCACCGTGCACCGGATCCTCGCCGAGGGCGGGAAGGTCGTCGCCGTAGACGTCAACGAGGACGGTCTGAAGAAGACCCTGGACCGCGCCACCGCCGAGGGCACCGCGGACCGCCTGACCATCCAGGTCCTGGACATCTCGGACGAGGCGGCCGTCGTCGCGGGCGTCGCCGGGGCGATCGCCGGCCTGGGCGGCCTGGACGTGCTGATCAACGCGGCTGGCATCCTCCGCTCCGCGCACACCCACGAGACCACCCTGAAGTTCTGGAACAAGCTCCTCGCGGTGAACCTGACCGGCACCTTCCTGATGACCCGCGAGGCGCTCCCCGCGCTGCTCGCCGGCGGCAAGGGCGTGGTGGTCAACTTCAGCTCGACCTCCGCGAGCTTCGCCCACCCCTACATGGCCGCGTACGCCGCGACCAAGGGCGGCATCCAGTCCTTCACCCACGCCATCGCCTCGGAGTACTCGAAGCAGGGCCTGCGCGCGGTGAGCGTCGCGCCGGGCAGCATCGACAGCGGCATGACCCACAACCCGGGCCTGCCCGCCGACGCCGACTTCAGCCTGCTGGCCAAGCTCTCCCCCGCTCTCAGCCAGGGTTTCGCGGGCCCGGAGACGGTGGCCGGCGTGATCGCCATGCTCGCCTCCGACGACGGCGCCTTCGTCACCGGCACCGAGCTCCGCATCGACGGCGGCACCCACATGTGACGCGTCGGCCCGGTCGACCGCGGGGTCTGTGCCGTCCCCCGTGCGGCACAGGCCCCGCCCTGGTGCGTTCCCGGCGCGGAAGGCTCCCCGGCGCCGCCACGGCCAGGGCGCCGGGGACGGCGGCGGTCACCGCAGGGGCTTCGCCAGGAGGAGTTCGCGGGTGACGCCGTCGGCGAGCAGTTCTCCGGGCTCCGCGAGCGGGGCGAAGCCGTGACGCCGGTAGAGCGCGAGCGCCGCCTCGTTGTCGGGGAGCACGGCGAGGCGCAGCGTGGTGCCGCCGACCGCCCACGCCCAGCGTTCGACCTCCTCGACGAGACGGTCCGCGACACCTCGGCCGCGCGCCCGCGGCGCGACCCAGAGCGACCTCAACTCCGGTACGCCGTCCGGCGATCCGGGCACACAGCCGACGAGGCTGACCGGGGTGTCGTCCAGGAAGGCGGCGACGTGGTGGGCGTCCGGACGAAGCAGTCGGGCACGCCAGCGGTCCTCGCCTCCGCGGTGCCAGTCGGCGAGCCCTGCCTCGAAGGCGTCCGGCGCCTCGGACAGGGCGGCGAGGCGGAGGTCCCGCCAGAGCGGCCAGTCGTCGGCAGTGAGGGTTCGGAGCGTCAGTGCGGCCATGTCCGGCACCGTAGCGGGCGCACCCGACAGCCGTCAGTCCGTTCCCGGTACGGCGGGGCCGTCAGGCCGTGGAGGCGCTTCAGGGCGTGCGCCAGTCGGCGGCGAAGGCGGCGGCCGGGTTGGTGGTGAGGAGCAGCTCGGGCAGTTCGGGGCCGTAGCTGCGGGCGAGGCGCGGGGCGAGGTCGGTGAGCAGGCGGACCGGGCCGCCGGCCTCGCGGGCGGTTCGGGTGGTGGTGTCGGCCCCGAGGAGCAGCCGGTCGGCATGGCCCGCCTCGACCAGGTCGGCGATGACGTCGAAGGCCTGGTGGTCGGTGGGGTGCCCGGCCCGGGAGGGGCTGTCCAGGGCGAGGTGGACGCCTTCGGCCGCGAGGGCCCGGTGGGACGCCGGGTCGGGCAGCCGGGTGAGGTGGCCGAGGATGATCCGGTCGGGCCGGACGCCGTGCCGCCCGTGGAGCCGGCGCAGGACAGCCTGCGGATCGCCTACTGCTTCAAGGTGGACGGCGATCGGCGCGCCGGTGGCATGGTGCGCCTCCGCGGCCGCCGCCAGCACCCGACGGGTGTGCCGGCTCTCGGGCCCGGCGTCGGCCGCGACCTTGATCAGCCCGGCCCGGACGCCCTCGGGCGCGCCCGGCAGGCCGACGGTGAGCTCGGTGACGAAGCGATCGGCGAGGTCGGCGTACGGGTCGGTACACGGGTCCGGGTGCTCGAGCGGATCGGAGTGCCCTGCGAGGGGAGTGGAGGGCTCGGGGAAGCGACCCGGCGGATAGTGGGCCGCCTGGTGCGCGCCGGTCGCGGCGACGACGTGGACACCGGTCGTCCGGGAGAGGGCGGCGAGGGAGTCCGCGCCTCGGCCCAGGCCGAACGGGGTCCACTGGACGAGGGTCCGGCCACCGGCGGCGGCATAGGCGCGCAGGACGTCCTCGGCGGCGCGCGGGTCGTCCAGCTCCTGGCCGGGGAGCAGCGGGCTGCGGATGAACAGGTGGTCGTGGGAGTCCGTGACGCCGAGGTCGGCGGGGTCGCGGTCGCCGAGAACGGTGCGGACGGTGCGGGTCATGCCCCGGCCTCGGTGTCGGCGGCGGTGCCGGTGTTGCCGGCAGTGTCGGCGGTGTCGGTGGTGTCAGCCGTGTCGGCGGTGTCGGAGGGAGCGCCCGGCTCGGTGAACGCGGCGGTGGCGACGCGCAGGCCGGCCAGGGCCTTGGGGACGCCGACGTACGGGGCGAGATGGACGATCACCTCGACGATCTCCGACTCCGTCATGCCCATCCGTCGGCTGTACCGGACGTGGTCGGCGAGCTGGGGCTCGACGCCGCCGAGGGCGGTGAGGGCCGCGAGGTTGGCGATCTGGCGGTCGCGCAGGGCGAGGCCGGGGCGCTGGTAGCTGCCACCGAAGAGACTGGTGACGATCCAGTCGGGGAAGCCGGGGGCGAGGGCGTCGAGCCCGCCGAGGGTGGCGGCGGCGCCCGGCCCGGCGAGGTCGGCGAGCAGGGCGTAGCCGGCCGCGCGGTCGAAGGGGGCCCGGGCGAGGTCGGTGAGGCCGGGGGCGGGAACCGGCGGGGCTGAGACCATCGAGGCGGAGGTCATCGCGGCGGAGGCCATCGGGGCGGTCGGGCCTTTCACCAGTGTCGACCGGCCGGCAGCCGGTCGAGTTCGGGGCGGGACAGGTGCAGCACCCGGTACCGGACACCGGGCACTTCCTCCGGGGCCGGGCCGTGCCAGAGCGCGAAGCGGACCAGTTCCCAGCGGCTCGGGTCCACGGCCACGGCCGCGGTGTGCAGGCCCGGGTGCGCGGGAAGTCCGGCCAGTGCCCGCTCGACGGCCTCGGCCGGGTCGGCGGATTCCGGCAGCCGTACGGTCTCGCGGGTGGCGGTGGTCGGGGGCTCGGCCGGCTCCCCCGCTGCCGACTCCGCACCCGCGGCCTTCGTGCCTGCCGCCCCCGTACCGTGGGCCAGGCCCGCGCCGAGCCAGTGGTGAACGGTGGGGCGGCCGAAGTCGGCGCTCAGGCCGTGGAAGCCCGGACCCCAGAGGAAACCGTTCATGCCTTCCGCGGTGCGCCAGAGGTAGAAGGGCGCGTACTGGTTGACGGGCGAGCCCTGCCGTACGCGCTCGCGGACCAGGTAGGCCTTGAGGCCGAGGCCCGGGTGCGCGTCGAGCAGGTGGCCCTTTTCCGCGACGCGCTTGCGGATGATGCCCATGTCGTAGTCGGCGGGGAGGGTGATCTCGTACTGCATGGCGTGCACGGAGGGGCTCCTCGGGTTCGACGGGACGCGGTGCGGGTCAGGACGTGCGGTGTGCCGCGAGCAGTCCGAGGGCGCCGCGCACCACCTGGTCGAACGGCTCGGCGCTGTCGGCGGCGCGGGCCAGCACGTAGCCGCCCTGGACGACCGCCACCACGGCGGCGGCGGTGTCGGCGGGGTGGAGGCCGGGGGCGAACTCGCCGTCCCGCTGACCCTCGGTGATCAGTTCGGCGATCCGGCCGCGCAGCCAGTCGAAGGTCTCCTCGACCGGCGCGCGCAGGTGCGGGTCCGCGACCACGTCCGGGTCCTGGGCCATCCGGCCGATCCGGCAGCCGCGCAGCACGTCGCGGTCGCGCCGGAGGTAGGCGGCGATCCGGTCGTAGGCGGTGCCGGGGACGGCGAGATCGGCCTCGGCCACTCCCCGCATCTGCTCGGCGCTGCGGCGCAGGGCGGCGGCGGCGAGGTCCGGCTTTCCGGAGAAGTGGTGGTACATGCTGCCCTGGCCCACCCCGGAGCGCTGCTGGATGGCCTTGGGGCTGGTGCCGACATAGCCGCGCTCCCAGAGGAGGGCCTGGGTGCTCTCGATGAGGCGGTCCTGGGTGCTCATGCGAGCCACTGTACATACCAGTAGGTACAGAGAGCCAGTGCGGCTTCCACGCGAACCTTCAGCCGCCCTCTCCTCGCCGGCCGCAACGGCCGAGGGCCGTGCGCCGCCCCCCGGCGGCCACGGCCCCTCGACCGTTCGTCATCCCCCGCGCCGCCGAGCGGCATTCCGGCGCCCCCGGTGGCGCGCGTCACGTCACGGACGGTGGCGGGCGTCACGCCGCGTAGGGGGTGCACGGCGCACTGCGCGGGCGGGCGGCGACCCCGGGCGACCCCGGGCGACCGCAGAACGCCCCGGGCGACCGCCGACGACCACGGATGGCTACGGGAGCGCTCGACGGATCTCCGGGGCGACCTCGCCGGCGAACAGCTCCAACTGCTCCCGTTGCGCCCCCTCCGTGAGCGCGTCCACTCCGATGCCGACCACCTCGTTGCCGAAGGCCTCGTGATAGCGGTGGATCTTCTCGATCACCTGCTGCGGGCTCCCGACCAGCGCCGACCCGCGTTCCAGCGCGTCCTCCAGCGATGTGAACGGCGAGTTGTTGTGGCGGCCCGCGGCCGAGTCGAACAGGGCGTTCCAGTACGGACGGAAACCCTCGACGGCGTCCTGCGAGCGCTTGGCGACGTACAGTCCGCCGAAGCCCGCGCCGACCCGGGCAAGCTTCGGGTCGTGCCCGTAGTGCTCCCAGCGCTCGCGGTAGTGCTCGACCAGTTCCCGGTACTTCTCCAGCGGGTGGAAGGCGTTGGCGGAGAAGAGCGGGTCACCGTGGCGGGCGGCGAGGTCGGTGGACCGCGTACTGGTCGCACTGCCGTGCCACACCGGGATGGGGTCCTGGAGCGGGCGCGGCGAGACGGTGGCGTCCCGGAGCGCCGGGCGGGTCCAGCCCTCCCAGGTGACCTTCTCCTCACGCCAAAGCCTGCGCAGCAGAGCGTAGTTCTCGGCGAGCGCCTCCCACTGGCGATCCTCCGGGAGGCCGAACAGCCCGAAGTGGCGCGGGTCGTTGCCCTTGCCGATGATCAACTCAACGCGCCCAGCGGAGAGTTGGTCCAGCATCGCGTAGTCCTCGGCGACCCTGACCGGGTCGAGGATGCTGAGCACCGTCACGGTGGTGAACAGCCTGATGGTGGAGGTGCGGGCGGCGATGGCGCTCAACAGCACGGGCGGTGCCGGGGAGAGGAAGGGCTCGCCGTGCCGCTCCCCCACGCCGTAGCCGTCGTAACCGAGCCGCTCGGCGAGGACGGCCTGCTCGATGACGCTGTGGAGCTTCTGCTGCGGGGTGCGCAGGACGCCGGTGACCGGATCGGGCGCGTTGGCGACGAGGGACGAGACGGTGAACCGCACGGCGGTCTCCTTCGGGCTCTGGCGGGACACTGGCGAGGCTCTGCCGGAACCCGGGAAGGGCTCGGGAAGGGCTCGGGAAGGGCTCGGGAGGGACTCGGGAGGGACTCGGGAGGGACTCGGGAGGGGCTCGGTGAGCCGCGGGCGGGGCACCGGGAACCGGGACGGTGACCTGGCACTGCGACCTCGCGGACGGCACCGGGGGAATCCCTGACGGTCGACCGGCGGCCCGTTCGAACGGGCCGGTCGGGCGGCGGGCCGGGCGAGCGACGAACCGGTCCCGTGGCGGGCCGATCAGACGGGCGGCAGGTCGCGTGGCGGCGTCAGCGTTCGGTGCTGCGGTGGCGGCGACAACAACAGCGGGCTGCGGCGGCGGTCACGGTCCGGACTGCCATCTCGCCTCCCCCTTCGCCCTGCACGCACACGATTCCCCGCGAGCATAGGCACCGGTCGGGGACGGGGCAAGGGTGGATCCACCGGGCCCAACTGGCAGGATGTCCGGCATGACCTACCTCGCCGCGGGTGACCGCTACGACTCGATGACCTATCGGAAGGCCGGCCGCAGCGGAGTCCGGCTGCCCGCCATCTCGCTCGGTCTCTGGCACAACTTCGGCGACGCCCAGCCGCTGGAGGTGCAGCGGGCGGTGCTGCGCCGGGCCTTCGACCGGGGCGTCACCCACTTCGACCTGGCGAACAACTACGGCCCGCCCTACGGCAGCGCCGAGCGCAACTTCGGCTACCTGCTCGCCCAGGACTTCCGGCCGTACCGGGACGAGCTGTTCATCGCCAGCAAGGCCGGCTGGGACATGTGGCCCGGCCCGTACGGCAACGGCAGCAGCCGCAAGTACCTGCTGGCCAGCCTCGACCAGTCGCTGGAGCGGATGGGGCTGGACTACGTCGACGTCTTCTACTCGCACCGGTACGACCCGGAAACCCCGATCGAGGAGACGATGGGGGCCCTGGACCGCGCGGTGCGTTCGGGCAAGGCGCTGTACGCGGCGATCTCCAACTACCCGGCGGAGCAGCACCGGGAGGCGGCGGCCATCCTGCGCGAGCTGGGAACGCCGGTGCTGATGAACCAGTCGGCGTACTCGATCCTCAACCGGCACGTGGAGGACGCCGGCGTGCTGGACGCGGTGGGTGACACCGACACCAGTCTGATCTCCTACTCGCCGCTGGCCCAGGGGCTGTTGACCGACCGCTACCTGTCCGGCGAGGTTCCGGCGGGCTCGCGGATGTCGGTCGGGAAGTTCCTCACCGAGGAGACGCTGACCGGGGCGAAGCTGGAACAGCTGCGGGCGCTGAACAAGGTCGCCGAGGGGCGCGGGCAGACGCTGGCGCAGCTGGCGCTGTGCTGGGTGCTGCGGGACCCGCGGGTGGTCTCGGTGATCATCGGCGCGAGCAGTGTGGCCCAGCTGGACCAGAACCTCGACGCGCTGGCGGGTGGGCCGCTGACGGCGGAGGAGCTGGCGGAGATCGACCGACTGAGTCGCTGAGGGACGAGACGGGCGGCAGGCGGCCGGCCGCCGGGGACCGACAGGTGACAGATGACAGCTGACAGATTTCGAAATCTGTCAGCTGTCATCTGTTATCCGTTACCTGTTCCCTGTCATCCGCCCTCGAGCGGCCGACACCCGCCGTCCGGCGACCGTTGTCCGCGAGCGGCGTCCACCGACCGTTGTCCGCGAGCGACGTCCACCGACCGGCCTTTCGGCCACTCAGGGCCGCTTGATGCCCAGGGCGGGCAGAACCGTTTCTGCAACCCGGTGGGCCTCCTCCAGCAGTGGATTGCCGGACAGGATGAAGGTGTCGACGCCCAGCGCCTCGAACTCCTGCAAGCGCTCGATCACCTGGGCGGTCGAGCCCACCACCGCCGTTCCCGGCCCGGGCCGGAACAGGCTCATCCCGGGCCAGAGGTTCGGGTAGGTCTCCAGCTCCCGGGCCCGTGCCGGCACCTTGCCGCCGTGCTGGCGGAACTGCCGCTGCCAGCCGACACCGTCCTCACCCTTCGCCTCGCCCAGCTGCCGCGCGTAGGTGGCCTCGCTGGTGACGTCCAGCAGCCGGTCGGCGGCCGCCCACGCCTCGTCCTCGGTGTCGCGGACGATCAGGTGCAGCCGCAGCCCGATCCTCAGGGTCCGACCGTGGGCGGCGGCGCGCTCGCGGACCAGGTCCAGCTTCTCCTTCAGCAGGTTCGGCGGCTCACCCCAGGTCAGGTAGACGTCCACGTGCTGGGCCGCCATCTCGATGCCGGCCGCCGAGCTGCCCCCGAACCAGAGCGGGATGCCGCCGGATTGCACCGGAGTGAGCTCGCGCAGGCTCGCGCCCGCGTTCTTCAGCTCGTAGAACTCGCCCTTGTGGTCGAAGACTTCGCCCGCAGTCAGCCGCTTGACGATCGACCAGTACTCGGCGCTGAGCCGGTAGCGGTCGTCGTGCTCGACGTCCAGACCGTACTCGCGCAGCTGCGCGGTCGATCCGTTCACCACGTTGAAGCGCAGCCGGCCGCCGTGCAGGTGGTCGAAGCTGAGCGCCATCTTGGCCAGCAGGGTGGGCGAGACCAGCCCCGGGTGGACGGCCAGCAGCGGCTTGAACGCCGGGGTGGTGGCGGCCGCCAGCGCGCTGCCGAGCGTCCAGACGTCGTACAGGTCGGTTGCGAGCAGCGCACCGGTGTAGCCCAAACGCTCGACACTGCCCGCCAGTTGCTGCAGGTAGCGGAGGTCGACCGGTCGGCGTCCGGCCGGTTCCCAGGGATAGTGGCCTTCGCGCGGGATGAGGTACCAGAGGACTTCGGAGGCCACGGCTCAGACCGCCTTCGCGAGCGCGGCGGCCACCGGGGCCTCCAGTGCCGGGAGGTGGGCGTCGGCGACGGTCAGCGGCCGGTCGATGAAGCCCACACCGTGGAAGATGTCCGCCGCCTCCTGCTGCTCGGCGACGAACCCGGCCGTGGCGGGCTCCAGTTGCCAGGGCAGCGCGACCAGCGCGGACTGCCAGTCCGCCGCCGTGCCACCCAGCTCCTCGGCGGCGATCGCGGCGGCCTCGGCCGGGTGGGCGGCCACCCAGGCGTCCGCCCGGCGCAGCGCGGCGGCGATCGCGGCGACCACCTCGGGACGCTCGGTCGCGAAGTCCCGGCGGGTGAAGAACACCGAGCGGTCGGTGATGACGTCACCGGTGCGGATCAGTTCACGGAACTCCCCGCCGCTGCGGGCGGCGGCGAGTTCGGCACCCTGGGCGATCCAGCCGGCGATCTCACCGTCGCGCAACCGCTGGGCCTGGTCCTCGCCCCCCGCAGGACGCGCCGGGGTGACGTCGTCGCCGTACGAAAGCCCCTGGGCGTGCAGAGCCTTGGCGAGCAGGTGGGTCTGCCAGGAGCCGACGGCGAGGACGACGGTGGTGCCCTTGAGGTCCGCGACCGTCCGCACCGGGCCGGACTCCAGGACCAACAGTGCGCCGTGGTCCGGGCGAGGCGCGGACACCGCCGCGTAGACCAGGTCGTGACCGGCCGCCTGGGCAGTGATCGGCGGAGTCGAACCGGTACCTCCGAGGTCGATGACGCCCTCGGCGAGCAGCGTGCCGGTGCGGGTGCCGTCGGCGTAGTGATGGAAGGCGCCGGTCTCGCCGAGCGGGGCCAGTTCCTCGTCCAGGTAGGGGAGTCGGGCGAGGTAGTAGAGCGAGGGGTTGCTGGCGTGGACGCCGAGGGTGACGGTCATCTGGTCAACTCCGGTGGTGGGAAGTCGGTTTGTCGGAAGTCTGGGAGGTCGGCCACGGACGGCCTGGGGCGGAATGAGGCGCGATGGGGCGGGGTGGGGCAGGGTGGGGCGGGCTGCGCGAGTGGAAGCCAGGAACGCCGGGAACATCGGGAACGCCGGGAACGCTCGGGTCAGTGGACGCCGAGATCAGCGAGCAGTCGGCGCCGCAGCTCGGCGAAGGCCGGGTCGGCCGGATCGCGCGGGCGATCGACGGTGACGGCTTCGTCCCGGGCGACCCGGCCGTCACGCAGCACCACGACCCGATCGGCGAGCCGTACGGCCTCGTCCACGTCATGGGTGACCAGAAGCACCGCCGGACGATGGCGGCGCACCAGGTCGCCGACCAGGTCCTGCATGCGCAGCCGGGTCAGCGCGTCCAGGGCCGCGAACGGTTCGTCGAGCAACAGGAGCTGCGGCTCCCGGACGAGCGCCCTGGCGAGTGCGACGCGCTGCGCCTCGCCACCCGAGAGGGTGGCCGGCCAGGCCTCGGCGTGCCGTTCCAGGCCGACCTCGGCGAGTGCCTTCAGCCCGGTCTCCCGGGTCGCGGCGCCACGCGGCAGGCCGACCGTGACGTTGGCCAGCACCCGCTTGGACGGCACCAGCCGGGGCTCCTGGAACACCACGGTACGGACCGGCGGGACGAGCACGGCCCCCTCGTCGGCCTGGTCGAGCGCACCGAGGATGCGCAGCAGCGTGGTCTTGCCGGTGCCGCTGGCGCCCAACAGGGCGACGAACTCGCCGCGGGCGATGGACAGGTCGACTCCGTCGAGCACGGCCCGGGTGCCGAACACCCGGCGCAGACCGCGCAGGTGGACGGCCGGGAGCGCCTCCCCGGAGGCCGGGGGCACGAGCGTGACGGTGGACGTTCCGTCGGTCATCGGGCCGCTCCCTGGACGGTCTGGCGCCACGGCATCAGCACGCGCTCCAGGACTCGGACGATGCCGTCGGCGGCGAGACCGAGCAGTCCGTAGATCAGGATGCAGACGGCGAGGACGTCGGTGCGCGAGTAGTTCTGCGCCTGAGCCATCAAGTAGCCGATTCCTTCAGTGGAGTTGATCTCCTCGGCGGCGATCAGTGCGATCACGCTGAGCGTCATCGACAAGCGCAGTCCGGACAGCAGTGAGGGCAGCGCACCGGGCAGCACGACGGTGCGCACGATCGCCCAGCGGCCGAGGCCGAAGCTGCGCATCGCCTCGACCAGTTTGCGGTCGGTGCTGCGGACCCCGCCCGAGGCGGACACGTACATCGGGAAGCTGGTGGCGACCCCGATCAGGGCGACCTTCGCGGTCTCGGTGATGCCGAACCAGACCATGAACAACGGGACCAGGGCCAGGAACGGGACGGTTCGCAGGACCTGGATCGCGGAGTCGAGCAACTCCTCGCCGAGGCGGGTGAATCCGGTGACCACGCCGAGCACCAGTCCGATGGTGGCGCCGAAGACCAGACCGAGCCCGGCTCGGGTGAGCGAGACGGACAGGGCGTCGGTCAGCTGACCGTTGCCCCACAACTCCCCTACCGCCCGAGCGACCTGGGCGGGTGAGGCGAGCACGTCCTCGGTGAGCGCGCCGGTGGCGGAGGCCAGTGCCCAGCCGCCGAGCAGGGCGAGCGGACCGATGGTGCGCAGGGTCACGGCGAGCGCGCGGGGGCGGGGCCGGTGCCGCCGGGTCTGCGGGGCGACCAAGCCGGCCTCCCTCGCGGCCCGGGCTTCGTCGGGCGTGAACTTCGCTGCCGTGGTGGTCACTTGGCGCCGTCCCCGAGCTTGTTGATGTCGATCAGGTACGGCTTGACGTCCACCAGCTGCTTGGTGACCTTCTGGTCGGCGAAGAACTGGGCGACCGTCCCGAAACGGGCGGTGTCGGCGTCGGAGATGGCGTCGGCCGGGGTGCCCTGCCGGCTGACGTTCACCGCGACGTCCTTCTCGGCGGGGGTGACGGCGGTCGGGCCCGCGTCGGTGAAGACGTTGAGGTAGGCGGCCGGGTCGGCCTTCTCCTTCTGACCGCTCTCCCGCAGGTAGGCGTAGAACGCCTTGACCACCTCGGGGTGCTTGTCGGCGAAGCCGTTGCGCACGGCCCAGACGGCGTAGTTGTCGGAGCCCACCTCCTGGCCGGTGACCAGGAAGTGTGCGCCGGCGTTGGCGATGGCGGGCGTCGAGAAGGTGTTCCAGGTCGCCCAGGCGTCCACCTGGCCGGAGTTGAAGACGCCGGAGGTCTGGTCGGCGCGCAGGTAGACCCGCTCCACCTTGTCGGCCGGGACCCCGTTCTTCGCCAGCGCCTTGAGCAACAGGTACTCACTGGTGCCGCCCTGGGAGACGGCGACCTTCCGGCCGACGAGGTCCTGGACGGACTTGATGGGCGAGTCGTTCTTCACCAGGATGCCCTCGCCGACGCCGTCGGGCGCGGTCTGGGCGAACAGCTTGAAGCCGGGCTTCTGGGAGAGCGCGGCGACGGCCGAGGTGATCGAGCCCAGGGCGACGTCCAGCTGGTCGGCCGAGAGGGCCTGGGCGGCGGGGGCGAAGGGACCGGCGCTGCCGGTCCAGGCGACCTTGGTGTGGACGGCGGCCAGGGCGCGGTCCAGCGAACCGTCCTTCTTGCCGCGGGCGAGGAATCCGTTGTTGCCCGGGTCGGGCAGGCGGAGCACCACGTCGGCCTTGCCGCCGGCCCCGCCGTCGGCGGAGGCCTTGGCCCCGTCGGCTGACGAGCCGCAGGCGGCCAGGGCGGTGGAGGCGAGCAGCGCGGTGGCGGCGAGGGCGAGGCGGGGGGTCTTCACGGGGTCTCCAAGCGAGTGACAGATGACAGCTGACAACTAACAGCTGACAACTTTCGAAATCTGTTATCTGAAGGCTGTCAGCCGAAATCTGCGATGCGAACGGCACCGCCACCGGCACGGAGGTCGCTCCCACCGCCCCCACCGGCGGCACCGGCACCAGCGGCACCCGCGTCGGCCGCCCGCCGCACCCGCAGCAGCTCGTGTGCCGCACGGAGCGGCTCCGGGTCGGCCCACGCCTGGACGTCCACGGGCGCGGCAAGGAAGCCCTGTTCCCCAAGGAATCGTTCCTGCAGCCCCAGCAGCTCCAGCCGCTCCGCCGAGAGGTCCAGGTGCAGGGTGCGGTGGCTGCCCGGCGCGTAGGCCCCGGCGACGCCCTCGGCTCCGGCGCCGGTCTCGGCCCGCAGGATCCGGGCCACCTCCGCCGGGTGCTCCGCCGCCCAGTCGGCCGCCTCCAGCAGCACGGCGAGGAAGCGGGCGACCAGCTCGGGCTGCTCGTCCAGCAGCCGCTGGTGGACGGTGATCGGCCGCGGGGTGCCGTTGTTCACCCGGGCCCGGCGGTCCGGCGCCGCATCCAGCTCCACGGCCACCTCCGCCCCGATCCGGCGGGCCGCCTCGACGGCGAGCGCCCCCTTCACGTACACCGCGTCCACCGTGCCGTCCCGCAGCGCGTCCAGCTCGGCGGACCACTGCCCACCGCCCGGGATGCCGGGGACGTCCACCGGTTCGGCGTCCGCCAGAGTGAGACCGGCGAGCCCGAGGGCGCCGCGGAACCCGGCCAGGGCCATGGCCCGCCAGAAGTCGATGCCGATGCCATGACGTGGGATGGCGAGCCGCAGCCCGCGCAGCTGACCGGGCTCGGTGATGCCGCTGCCGGCCCGGACCAGGACGACCTGGCGCTCCTCGATCCAGGTGAGACCGACCAGCCTGGTCGCCTCGCCCCTCGAACGGGCCCACAGCGCGGGGACGTTGCCGCCCTCCCGGAAGAGTCCGGTCAGCGCGTGGGTGTAGTGGTGGTCCGCGGCCACCTCGGGCGGGACGTCCTGGAGCGAGCGGACCGCGATGCCGTCCGGGGCGAACTCCCTGGCGAGCCGGCCCTGGTCGGCGGCGATGCCGGTCGCGGTGGGCACCGGGCAGCGGGTGTACCAGAGGTTCTCGGGAAGCGCGGCGGCGCCTTGGGTGCGACTGGACAACGGAGTTGGTCCTCCACGGGGACTCCGACCACGGCCGGAGGAGCTTCGGGGGCTTGGGGAAGTTCGGGAAAGAGCTTGAGAAGTCCGCGACCGATCGCCACACGACGACTCATGAAGCCTGGCGCACACGGAAGTTGTGCACCAGGATGCGGCCTAGGGCAGGCGGTGCGGGAGGATTCGGTCAGCGACAACACGCACGGAGGGAAAGACACCGGCAGGACGTCACGGTGCTTCTCCTTCCATGAGGTCGGGACAGGCGCCGCCTTGGCCGAGTGGCCGTCCGACGCGATGCAAGGAGCGTTCCACGGCAGGTGAGCCGGAGGCAAGCGTTTGCCACATGGTGGGATCAGTTGTTCATCAACGCCACGCTATTGCAACGTCGTCGACACAAACCCGCAGCACCGGCTGCCCTACGCTGAGACCGCCTCCGGCCGTCCGGTCGGAGTTCCGAACCGAAACGCGAGGTGCCATGGCCGAGGCCGCCACCGCCGTCCAGAGTCCGCCGGCCGGTGCGCAGGCCGTCCAGCGCGCGCTCGGACTGCTGCACTGCTTCCACGACAACGGCCCCGACCTGAGCGCCTCGGACCTGGCCCGCCGGATGGGACTGTCCGTCTCCACCGCGCACCGGCTGGCCCGCACGCTGGTCAGCGCCGGGTTCCTGGAGCAGGACGAACAGACCGCCCGCTACCGGCTCGGTCCGGCCGTCGCCGAGCTCGGCCAACTCAGCTTCCACCAGCGCGGCCTGCACCTCGCCGCGCCCGAGCTGGAGCTGTTATCCCGGCGCACCAAGGCGACCGCCGACCTGGCGATCCGCAGCGGGGCGCACGCGGTGATCCTGGTCGGCGGATCGGTCCGCCCGGACACCGGGCTGGGCCTGCGCCGCCCGCTGCACTCCACGGCACTCGGCAAGGTCCTGCTGGCCTGGCCCCGCCCGGGTGAGGCGGCACTGCCGGCGCTCGGCCCGCTCCCCTCCTTCACCGCCCGGACCATCACCGAACCAGCCGTTCTGAAGGAAGAGTTGGCCAAGGTCCGGGAGGCCGGATTCGCGCTCAACGACGGTGAGTCGGCCGCCGGGGTCCGGACGGTGTCCGTGCCCGTACTGGACGGCGCGGGGCAGGCGCGGTTCGCCCTGGCGGTCCGCTCGACACCGGCGCACCTCACCGACGCACGGCTCGACTGGTTCCTCGGCCACGCCCGCACCTGCGCGGACGCCCTCGCCGTCCTCCTGTTGCCGCCGGATCAACGGCCCTGACCGCCCGGACGGCCGGACGTTCCCGACGGCCCGCGCGTCCCCGACGGCCCTGACGACTCAGGGGCCCAGGCATCCCCGACAGCCCCGGCGTCCCTGACGTCCCCGACGACGGCCCGGCGCGGCGCGCGACGACGGCCCAGCGCGACACGCGCCGAAGCAGCGGGCCGCCGCCCGGGCGAGGGACAGGCGGCCCGCTGCTTCGGCCTACAGGTGGCGTCCGGCCCGTCAGACCGTCGCCGGAGTGTACTTGTAGCCCACCCGACGGACCGTCACGATGGTGTCCCGGTAGGCCGGTCCGAGCTTGCGGCGCAGCCGGGCGACGTGGACGTCGACCGTCCGACCGTCCCCGACGTGGCCGTAGCCCCAGACCGCGGAGACCAGGTGGTCCCGGGTGTGCACCCGCTGCGGGTGCTCGGTCAGGTGGGCGAGCAGCTCGAACTCGAGGTAGGTGAGGTCGAGCAGCCGTCCGTCGACATAGGCGTTGCGTCGCTCGGTGTCGACGGCGATGCCGCGTCCGGCCGGGCGGACCGGACGGACGCCGGCCACGTTCTGGGCGCCGGGCCCGCCCGTCGACGGCTGTGCCCCGGAGACCGGCGGAGCCCCGACGGCGGAGCCGGTCGCGGTGACCGGAACCCCGGGCAGGCCGGCGGGCCCCGCGACGGGGCTGTCGGTCGGCACCAGCACCAGGTACCCGACCATCGGACTGCCGTTCAGGCCGCCGAACTGCGTGCCGTACTGGGCGAGCAGGCCCTGCGGCAGCACGCCCTGAGGCAGGGCGGCGACGACGGCCGCCCCGTCCGGCAGCGCGGCGAGCAACGCCTGGGGCACCTGCGGGACGGCAGCGCCCGGCTGCGGGACGGTGGGCGCGGGACGGGCCGGACCGGCGTGGGCCGGGCCCGCGTGGCCCGCACCGGCGTAGGCCTGACCGGTGTAGGCCGGACCGACATGAGGCGGACGGGCATGAGGCGCACGCGCTCCCGCTCCGTGCCACCGGTCGGACACCGGGGCCGGGGGAACGGACGGTCCCGCGGCCCCGGACGCGCCGGGACCGACCGGCACGGCGACGGGGACGGAGGAGACCGGCGGGACGGAGCGGACCGCGCGCAGGTGCGGGGTCGCGGTGGGCAGGGGAAGGGTGGCCGTGGAAGAAGAAGACATGGTGTGCCGCTCATTTCGCGCGTGACGGACGGGGTGGAGTCGTCTGCGCGTCGACCGGGCGTACTGCCTGGGCTGGGCCGGATCGAACCGGGTCAGCGGGCGGAGAGCCGGGACGCGCTGGGCGAGCCGGGACACGTCTGATCGAACAGGTGCGGCTGCCGGGACGTCCAGAACGGTTCGAGGTCGAGGCGACCCCGTCGGCTGTCCACGGCGCGGCTCCCGCACCGGTTCCACCGTCCGGTCCGTCCGTCCGCGCGCATCGCGGGGGCCGTCCCGGTCGTTCGAGTACGGCCGACGATGCCGGGGGCGGTGCTGGGGCAGACGATGTTCACTGGTGGTCTCTCCGCTGGGCGGGTCCGGTTGGTCGGCCGCGGGCACGCCGGACGGGCGGTCCGCTACGGCCTGGTCGACGGGATTCGGCGGTGCGTCGGACGCCGGGCCGGATGGGCCGGGAGCGCCGGGGGACGTACCGGGAAGGACAGGCCGGTCAGCGACAACACGCGCTACAGATCAGCGCGTGGTCGATGTAGCGGCGGACGGTGAGCGCCGGACCGGCGGCACCGGGTATGGCGGCACCGGACGCGGTGCCACCGAACATGAAGGCGCCGACCATCGAGGAACCGGCCATCCGGGCGCCGGCGATCGGGAAGCCGGGAACGGCAGTGATGATGCGTCGTCCGACGGTCATTCCGCTGCCCTCCCCCTTCGTTCCCCAATGCGGCGCGTACCGCTACCGGCACCCGCCGACGATGCCTCGCCGGTTCGTCGAAGGCCGTCCGCCGGTCGGCAACGCCCGTGTGAACGGGGCATTTCCGGCGCTCCCGACGGCATGGCCGGGCGGCCTTCGTCCACAGAGCCTTCCACGGCGGGGCCGGTCTAGGCAACCTTCCGTGCGGCGACTGTCCGGCATGCGGACGTTCGGATGAGACGCTGGAAGGAAAAGGCAGCTCGGCGCACCAGTCGGGCTGCCCGGACGGGTCAAGACCGGGTCGAGATCGAATCGGAGTCGGATCGGGGTGGATCGGGTCGGATCAGGATGGATCAGGATGGATCGGGGGGATCGGGGGGGCAACCGCCGTGACCCGCGGCGCTCTCGCCGAGGCGACCTCGCGCGAACCCGCCCGGCCGAAACGGCATCCCCCGAGCCGGCCCAGGACACGGCGGCCCAGGGCAAGATGGCCCGGGACACGGCGGCCTGGGGCGAGGCGACCGAGCCACTCTCAGGCCCCGGCCGGGGCTGCGCGGTTCCGTCGGGCGGCGGCGTGCTCGACCAACGCCACGAGCAGGTCCTTGCCGTCCTGTCGCAACCGCGCGTCGCACAGCAGCACCGGGATCTCCGGACCGAGGTCGAGCGCCTCGCGGACCTCGTCCGGCGCGAACCGCTCGGTGCCGTCGAAGCAGTTCACCGCGACCACGAACGGGATGCCGCGCTGCTCGAAGAAGTCGACCGACGGGAAGCAGTCGGCCAGCCGCCGGGTGTCCGCGAGGACCAGCGCGCCGAGCGCGCCCCGCGCCAACTCGTCCCAGACGAACCAGAACCGGTCCTGCCCCGGGGTGCCGAACAGGTAGAGGGCGAGGCCCGGGCGCAGGTCGATCCGGCCGAAGTCCATCGCGACGGTGGTGGTGCGCTTGGCCTCCACCCCCGAGGTGTCGTCCACCGGGCGGCCCAGCTCGCTGAGCTCCTCCTCGGTGCGCAGCGGCCGGATCTCACTGACCGAGCCGACCAGGGTGGTCTTGCCCGCGCCGAAGCCGCCCGCGACCAGGATCTTCACCGCGACGGCCGGACCGCCGCGCCAGCGCGGGTCGTTGGCGTTCGCATCGTGGACGGCGCCGTGGGCCGCGCTGTGGGCCGCGGCACGGATCTCGGTGCCGTCCCGGTGCGGACCGGTACCGTCGGAGCGGGGGTGGGGGTCAGAGCGCACGGAGTCCATTGATCACGTCTCGCAGCAGGCGCTCGTCCGGCAGCTCGGCGAGCGGAACGGGTCGGGTGACGCTGATCAGGTCGGCGTCGTAGAGGTCGCCGAGCAGCACCCGGACCACGCTGACCGGCAGGTCGGTGTAGGAGCCGAGCTCGGCGACGGAGAGCGGCTCCCGGCGGCACAGGGCGAGCAGCGTCTGGTGCTCCGGGTCGAGGACGTGCGCGGGCACGGCCCCCGCGACCGGCCCGGGCTCGACGGCGGTGATCAGTGAGATCAGGTCGAACAGCCCCTCCTCGACCGGCCGGGTGCGGCCGCGGGTCATCGAGTAGAGCCGCACCACCGGACCGGCCTCGTCGTCGAACCAGCGGTCGTCGACCGGGGTGCGCGGCCGGAACAGGTCGACGTCGGGCCCGTCCGGGTCCGCCTGCCCGTCCTCGGCCGGCTCCGCAGGGCCCGGCGGAGCGTCGGCGCCCGACGGCCCACCGGTCGCGGACGGCCCCGCCGTGCCCACCGGCACCTGGGGGCCGTCCGACGCCCGCGGGCCGTCCGGCACATCCGCGTTCGGATCCGCCATCGGACCGCTCATCTCACCGGCAAGGCGGTTTCGGTGCGCGGTTCGGCGGCCATGTGCTCGCCGACCCGCTTGACCAGCAGCGCCATCTCGTAGGCGATCTGGCCGATGTCCGCCTCGGCCTCGCTGAGCACGGCCAGGCAACTGCCGTCGCCGGCGGCCGTGATGAACAGGAAGGCCTCGTCCAGTTCCACCATGGTCTGCCGGACGCCGCCGACCTTGAAGTGCCCTCCGGCACCCTTCGCCAGGCTGTGGAACCCGGCGGCGACGGCTGCCAGGTGCTCGGCGTCCTCGCGGTCGAGGTCGCGGGAGGCACCGGTGGCCAGGCCGTCGTTGGAGAGGATCACCGCGTGCCGCAGGGCCGCGACGCGCCCCACCAGGTCGTCCAGGAGCCAGTTGAGGTCTCCGGGCGACTGCATCGACGTGGTCATGAATCAGTTCCTTCCGCTGGTGCGGGTGGTGCGGGTGGTGCGGGTACAACAGGTGGTTCCGGTACGACCGGTGGCACGGGCGCACCGGGCGCCCGGAGGCCGGTGACCGACCCCGTCGGCACGGGCGGTCCAGGCGGCAGCCGACGGACGAGCGGTGCCCGGCCGGTGTCCCGGGGCCCGGGCAGCGCCGCCGGGGCCGGCGCCGGGCTGATCGCCTTGCGGGACCGGTCCGGCGGCTGCCAGGCCGGGACGGCGGTGGGCCGCCCGTTTCCCTGCCCGGCACGATCGTCCGGCGTGCCGGGACGATCCGTCAACGGAGCCCCGCGTCCCCGGGTGAAGCCGCGCTGGAACGAGGCGAAGGTGGCTCTGGCCTCCTCGGGCGAGCGCTCGCGGACCTCCCGGGCCTCCCCGTTTCCGGTCCCGCCCGCGGCCGTCCAGCCCCTGGCCCCGCCATCGGCCCGGCCATCGGCTCCGCCCTCGGCACGCAACCGTTCCTTCATCTGATCGGTGAGCTGCTCCCTGAGCTGCGGGGCCAGGTTCGCCTGCCGGACCCGCCGGGGCAGACCGCCCGCCGTCCGGGGCACGGCATCCACGGGCGCCGCCTCGGTCGCCTCGGTCGGAGCAGTCGGTGCGGCCGGAACGGCCCGTACGGCCTGAGCGGTCGGCACGGAGGCCTGGGCAGCACCCGCCGGGCCGGCCTCGGACGCGGCGACCGCCGCCTCGGCCGCCGCCACCGCGACGTCCTCCCGCCGGTGGCGCCCCGTCCCCGGCGCGTCCTCGGTGTCCGCCGACGGTGCGGGGACCAGGACCGGCCCGCCCTTGGCCCGCGAGGCCCGGCGCGGCAGCCCGCCCGCCGTACGGCCCGGCTCCATCACGGAGGGCCGCGGCCCGCCCGTCGTCCCCCGGTGCCCGCCTCCGTCTCCAGCCCCAGCCCCTGCCCCTGCCCCTGTCGCCGTCCCTGCGGCCGCACCGACACGGGCGCCGGTGCTGGTACCGGCGTAACCGGCGTGACCGGCGTGACCGGCGTGACCGGCGTGACCGGAACGAGCCGCGGCAGCCGAGGCGCCGGGAGCGCTCCCCGGCGCGGGCACCGAGACCAGGTCCCGCTGCCCTCGCCGCCCGCCCGACGCCGCCGGTCGCGGTGCGGCCGCGCCCGGCTCCGGCAGCCCGTCCGGCGCCTCGGCGAGCAGTTCGCGCGGGATCAGCACCACCGCCGTCGTCCCTCCGTACGGGGACGGCCGCAGGTGCACCCGGATGCCGTGCCGCCGGGCCAGCCGGCTGACCACGAACAGGCCCAGCCGGTCGGTGTCGGCGAGGTCGAACTCCTGCTCCACGGCGAGGCGTTCGTTGATCTCGGCGAGCAGTTGCTCGCTCAGCCCGAGGCCGCGGTCGTCGATCTCCAGTGCGAATCCGTGCGCCACCACCTCGCCCTGGACGGTGACCTGGGTGGTCGGCGGGGAGAACACCGCCGCGTTCTCGACGAGTTCGGCGACCAGGTGGGTGACATCCGCCACGGCGCTGCCGAGCAGGCCGGTGCCGGGGAACGGCCGGACGATCACCCGGGCGTAGTCCTCGACCTCGCCGACCGCCGCCCGGACCACGTCCACCATCCGGACCGGCTTGCGCCAGGCGCGCCCGGGCGAGCCGCCGGCCAGGATGATCAGACCCTCGGCATGGCGGCGCATGCGGGTGGTGAGGTGGTCGACCTTGAAGAGGTCCTCCAGCTCCGCCGGGTCCTCGGTGCGGCGCTCCATCGTGTCGAGCAGGGTGAGCTGGCGGTGCAGCAGCACCTGGCTGCGCCGGGCCAGGTTGACGAACACCGCCGAGACCCCGCGCCGCAGTTCGGCCTGTTCGACGGCGGCCTCGACGGCGGCTCGCTGCACCGCGTTGAAGGCCTGGCCGACCTGGCCGATCTCGGCATGGCCGAAGTGCAGTTCGGGCGCCTCGGCGGCCACGTCCACCGGCTCGCCGCGGCGCAGCCGCAGCATGACGGACGGCAGCCGGGTGCCGGCCAGCTCGTCGGCCGCGTTGCGCAGGCCGATCAGCTCGCGGGCCAGGCCCCGGCCGATCCGGAACGAGATCATGATCGACAGCACGACCGCGACCAGGCCGACCGCACCGGCGATGCCGCCGCGCCAGAGCATCCCCATCGCGGTGGAGCGCGCGCGCTCGTCCAGCCCGGCGGAGATCCGGGTGTTGATCGAGGCCAGGTCCCCCAGCGCGCGGTCGGCGGTCTCCCGCCAGGAGTCGCTGTTGAGCGCCTGGACCACCCGGTCGGGGCCGCCGGCGCCGATGAAGTCCGCCTCGGCCCGGGCGAGCGCGCCCCAGGCCTCGCCGCCGCGCAGCGCGACGTAGTCGGACTGGTCGGCGGGTTCGAGTTCCGCGACGTACACGGTGAACAGCGCCTGCTGGTTGTGCAGGGCGTCCAGCGCGACCTGGTACTGCTCGGCGGTGGGCTTGGCCACGCCGGTGCGCAGGCCCTCCATCGCCGCGTCCTCCTGCGCCAGGTACTCGCGGGCGCGCACCAGCTCGATCAGGATGGTGCCCTGGCGCGGGAGTTGGCCGCTCTGCCGGGCGACGTAGGCGGAGCGGAACCCGAACACGGGCTTGACCAGGTCGCTGTACTGGCCGAGCGCGAACTCCCAGTTCAGCGCGGAGCGGCCGACCTGGGCGCGCAGCGGTCCGAGCTGGTCGGCGGCGGCGACGATCTGCACGAAGCGGCCGCGCTGGGGGGCGGAGAGCTTGGTGCTGCTGCTGTCCTTCTTCTGCCGCAGCACGTCCAGGCTGCGATCGGTGGCGGCCTTGGCCCGCTCGTAGTCCTCCCTGGCGGCCGGCGAGCGCGGGTCGGCCAGCCGCTGGACGGCGGCGCGGCGCTCGTTCTGCAGGTCGCCGGTGTACTGGTCGACCGGGCCCGCGAACTCCTTGTACGTCCGGGTGATCCCGAGCTGGTTCCAGACGTCCCCGGTGGTGGCGATCGTCGCGTACGCCCACAGGGCGGTGAGCGCGACGATGGGCACCAGGAGCAGCGCGATGATCTTCGCGCGGATCGAGCTGCTGCGCAGACGCATGGAGTCCTCGTTCGGGAAGGTGCCAGGCGCGGACGGGGAGCGGCGCGGACGGGGAGCGGCGGGGCCGGTGAACGGGCGGGTCGGGACAGGATCGTCGTGGGGTCGGGGAGGAGTCGGAGCGGGGTCGGGGAGGAGTCCGGGAAGGGTCCGGGAAGGGCTCCCGGCCGCAGGTCTGCGAGACTCTACTACGCCCTGACCACTCGTTCGAGGGGCGAACCAGTCCACTTGCCGGTCTCGCCCCGCACGCGCCGGAAACCGGTCGCCCCCGCCTCCGCTTCGCGCCCGTATCACCCTGGATGCGCGGCATGCCCGCTTGGCCCGGAATCCCCGCACATTCCCTGGGGTCCCGCGCCCTTCCCGGTTCCGCCGCGGTTCGCCCCCGACACCTTCCCGGGGCCGTCCGCACCTCCCCGTCCACGACACCACCGGTGGCGACCCGTGCCGATCTCGTCGTGTCACCGACACAACCCTGGGCAGTGACGGAGTGATCCGATAGTTTCGGCCCACCTCGTACCGCCGTCACCGAACTGGGGAGGACCGTGCGCGAGTTCACCACCCCCGCCCCGGCCGTGCCCGAGGACGCCGGAGGACTCGCCGACTCCCTGTACGACACCGCCGAGCGCACCCCCGACCTGGTCCAGCTGTCCCGGCGGACCGAGGACGGGCAGTGGCGGGACGTCACCGCCCGGCGGTTCCGGGACCAGGTGCTCGCCCTCGCCAAGGGCCTGCTCACCCACGGCGTGCGCTACGGCGACCGGGTCGCCCTGATGTCCCGCACCCGCTACGAGTGGACGCTGTTCGACTACGCACTCTGGTCGATCGGCGCGATCACCGTCCCGGTCTACCCCACGGCCGCCGCCGAACAGGTGCGCTGGATCCTCGCCGAGACCCAGGCGGTGGCCTGCCTGGTCGAGGACGAGGACGCCGCGATGACGGTCGGAGCGGTGTGCGACGCACTGCCCGACCTCACCGGCATCTGGCAGCTGGACCGCGACTGCGTCACCACGATCACCGAGGACGGCCACGGCGTGCCCGACTCCCTGGTGCACCGCCAGCGCCTGGGCGTCACCGCCGGGAACGTCGCCACGGTCGTCTACACCTCGGGCACCACCGGCCGCCCCAAGGGCTGCCTGATCACCCACGCCAACCTGGCCGCCGAGGCCGACGCCCTGCTCGCCGGCTGGGGCGAGGTCCTGCGCGACACCGGCGGAGGCCGGCCCGCCACCCTGCTGTTCCTGCCGCTCGCGCACGTCTACGGACGGGCGGTGCAGGTGGCGGCGGTCCGCGGCGGCTTCCGGATCGGGCACATCCCCGAGGTCTCCACCGACGCGCTGCTGCCCGCCCTGGAGACCTTCCGCCCGACGTTCCTGCACGCCGTGCCGTACGTCTTCGAGAAGATCTTCCAGCAGGCCCGGCGGGCCGCCGAGGACGCCGGGCGCGGCGAACTCTTCGAGCAGGCCCGGCAGGTGGCCGTGGAGTGGGCCGCCGCCCGGGAGCAGAAGGCCTTCGGCCGCGGCCCGGGCCCGGGTGCGGCCCTGCGGCTGCGCCACCTCGCCTACGAGCGGACCGTCTACCCGAAGCTGCGGGCGGTGCTCGGCGGCCGGGTGCGCAGCGTGATGTGCGGTGGCTCCACACTGCGGCGCGAGCTGGGCCTGTTCTTCACCGGCGCCGGCCTCCAGCTGTACGAGGGCTACGGGCTGACCGAGACCACCGGCGCGATCACCGGTAACCCGGCGGGACGGCAGAAGCTCGGCACGGTCGGGCGACCGGTGCCGGGCGCCTCGGTCGCGATCGCCGACGACGGCGAGGTCTGGGTGCGCGGCGGCTCGGTCTTCGGCGGCTACCTCAACCATCCGCGCTGCACCGCCGAGTCGCTGGTCGACGGCTGGTTCGCGACCGGCGACCTGGGCAGGCTGGACGAGGACGGCTACCTCGGCATCACCGGCCGCAAGAAGGACCTGATCGTCACCAGCAGCGGCAAGAACCTGGCCCCGGCCGCCCTGGAGGAGCGGGTCGAGGCGCACCCGCTGGTCTCCCAGTGCCTGGTGGTGGGCGACGACCGGCCGTACGTGGCCGCACTGGTCACGCTCGACCCGGCGGCGCTGTCGCACTGGCTGAAGACCCGCGGACGGGAGCAGGCGGACCCGTGGACGGTGCTCGCGGACGAGGCGCTGCACACGGAGATCCAGCGTGCGGTCGCGGCCGCCAACACGGCGGTCTCGCGGGCCGAGTCGATCCGAGCGTTCCGGCTGCTGCCACGGGAGTTCAGCCAGGAACAGGGGCTGCTGACCCCCTCGCTCAAGCTGCGCCGGACGGCGATCGCCGAGCACTACGCGGCGGACATCGAGGAGCTGTACCTGTCCTGAACCCGGCCCTCCCGACGGGTCCCTGACGTACTGTCTTGTCCCTTGCGTCCCAGGCGTGATGGAGCCGGGTTCATCCGCCGTTCCCTTGACGACCCCAATGGTCTAGTCCATCGTTGCGATTCCCGCTCACGCCCTCCCCACGGGCGTGCCCCCACCTGCTGGAGTCCTCACGTGTCGATGTCCACGCGCCTGTCCGCGCTGGCCGCCTCGGTCGCGCTGCTCACCGGTCTCGCCGTGCCGGCGGCCTCCGCCGACGCTCCCCCGACCGTCAACCTCGCCACCAACCCCGGCTTCGAACTGCCCTCCCCCGACCTCGCCGACTGGGGCAGCATCCCCGGCTGGAACTGCACCGGAGGCCCGGCCGAAGCGGCCGTCACCACCACCGCCGCGCACAGCGGCACCTCCGCGCTCACCGTCACCCCGGCGGCCGACGACTCCACCGGCGAGTGCGCGCAGACCGTCGCGGTCCAGCCCGGCACCACCTACACGGCCTCTGCGTGGGTGCGCGGCTCCTACGTCTACCTGGGCGCCACCGGCACCGGCAAGGACGTCGCACCCGCCTGGACGGAGTCCACCGGCGGCGGCTGGCAGCGGCTGACCACCCGGTTCACCACCGGCCCGAACGCGCGCAGCATCCGGCTGTACGTCCACGGCTGGTACCAGCAGGGCCCGTTCTCGGTGGACGACGTCCGGGTGGACGGCCCCGCACCCGCCCCGGCGGTGGCGGCCGGCTCCGTCCCCACCAGCGACAAGGTCGTCTTCTTCACCGTGGACGACGGCTGGCAACGCACCCCCGAGGCGGAGAAGTTCATCGCCGACCACCGGTTGCCGATCACCGCCTTCCCGCTGCCGATGCCGGCCGCCACCGACCCGGCCTTCTTCAAGCGGGTCACGGCCGTTCCCGGCTCCTCGGTGCAGGACCACAGCGTCTCCCACACCGACCTCAGCACGCTCCCGCTGGACCGGCAGCAGGTCGAGATCTGCGACGCCCGTGACTCGCTGACCCGGCTCTTCGGCACCGCGCCGACGGTCTTCCGCCCGCCGTTCTTCTCCTCGAACGCCGACACCCTGCAAGCCGCCGCCAACTGTGGCATCCGCACCGTGCTCACCGCCGACGCGGACTTCAGCTGGGGCGCCTCCAACATCTGGCACCCGGGCCCGCTGCAGCCGGGCGACGTCGTGCTGATGCACTGGACCGACACCCTCGCCACCGACCTCCAGCGCGCCCTGGCCGCCGCCGACGCCGCCGGGCTCAAGCCGGCCGGGCTGGCCGACTATCTGCGCTGAGCGGCTGCCGGCGCCGACCGGCTGCGCGCCCCGACCGACGCGCTGCGCTGACCGGCCGGCTGCACTGACCGGCCCCGGAACAGACCGCCCGACGCGCCGCCGCCTCCGCAGGGAGCGGCGGCGCGTCGCCGTTCGGCGCGGCGGCCGGACGGCGTTCGGTGCGACCGCCGGATGCCGTCCGGTGCGGCCACCGGACGGAGATCGCGTTCGTTGACAGCGCGGCCGCGGCCTGGCTCTAATGGGGCCGTGCAGCGCGGCGTCGGCCACAGAGCAGTGGGCCGGCCGACAGCCGAGCGAGCACCCTGCCGAAGGGACGACGCGCGATGAGCACTCTCTCCGCTGCCCTGATCTGACGCCCGGCGGCCACCGCGGTTCCCGCGTGCGCGAGGTGCGCCCCGCGACGCCCGTCCTCCGACCGGCGTGCCGCGTCCAGAGTCCCGTGATCCGGGTGCCACGTGCCGCGTGCCGCGTGCCGTGACCGGCGTCGCCGGATGCGAGACCGGTCGCAGCACCAGCACCGAAATCGCGTGTGGCCGCGTTCCCCTTTCCCCTTGGAGACTTCACCGCACACATGCCCATGTCCTTCAACCTGTACGTCATCGAGGAGTTCCGCGCCAACGGCGGGCGGGTCGGCGGCCCGTTCGAGGGCGGCGACCTGCTGTTGCTGACCACCACCGGGGCACGCTCCGGGCGGCCGCACACCGTGCCGCTCGGGTACGTCCGGGCGCAGGGGCTGCTCCTGGTCGTCGCCTCGGCCGCCGGAGCGCCCGAACACCCCCAGTGGTACCGCAATCTCCTCGCCCACCCGGTGGCCCGGGTCGAGCTCGGCTCCGAGTCCTTCGACACCATCGCCGTACCCGCCGAAGGCACCCGCCGGGAGCGGCTGTTCGCCGCCGTCGTCCGGCAGGCTCCGGGCTACGGCGACTACCAGGAACGGACCGGCCGGAAGCTGCCGGTCGTCGTCCTGGAACGACCCGAACGACCCGAGCCGCCCGGACTGCCCCCGGACGGCCCGGCGCCCGCGGTGCGCAGCCTCGCCGACAAGTTGCTGGAGGCGCATACCTGGCTGCGCGCCCAGCTGCGCCACGTCCGGGCGGAGACGCACGCCCACGTCCCCGGCCGACCGATAGCGCTCGGGTTCCAACTGCGGCAGCACTGCCTGGCCTTCTGCGACGGGCTGACGCACCACCACACCGGCGAGGACACCGCGATCTTCCCCGCCCTGGCACGCAGCCACCCGGAGCTGTCCGACGTCCTGGCACGGCTCGGTGAGCAGCACCGGGCGATCGGGCGGATCAAGGCGGAACTGGTGGCACTGACGGCCGGAGTCGCGACCGCCGAACCGGCGCGACTCCGGGCGGAGCTGGACCGGATGTCCGCCGAGCTGGAGGCCCACCTCGACTTCGAGGAGACGGAACTGCTGCCGGTGCTCGCCGGCATCCCCTTCCCGCCGACCGGGCCGGTTCCGCCGGCCAGGCCCGGTCCGCCGACGGGGCCGGTTCCGACCGGGAGCTGAAACGGCGTTGCCGCCGCCCCCGCCCGAGGTACGGGAGGGGGCGGCGGCGCGGACGCGTCCCGGGCCGGGGCGGCCCGTGGCGGCGGTCCTTACTTCGACGAGAACACCGGGAGGTAGCCGCCGGACTGGCCGGCCGCCTTCGGGTGGTAGCTCTCGCCGACCGGGATGGTGGTGCTGTTCAGCCAGGTGGTCAGCGAGCCGCAGATCTCGTGCTCGGCGAAGATGCTGCGGACGTCGCCGAAGGCGAAGCCGGCGTTGGCGGCACGCTTCGCGAGGACGCCGTCCAGCGTGTCGGCGGCACCGTTGATGGCGGAGCGCTTGGTGTCGCTGATGCCGAAGATGCAGCTGCCGCCGATCTTGTAGATGTGCGGGTAGCCCATCACGACGACGTGAGCGTTCGGGGACTTGGACTTGATCGCCGAGTACACCTTGTCCAGCTGACCGGGCAGGGTGGTGTTGGCGTAGTTCTTGGCCGTGTTGACGGCGTTGATGCAGTCGGTGTCCGAGCCGAGGACACAGGTCTGCATGGTGTCGGCGAAGCCCGCGTCGTTGCCGCCGACCGAGATGCTGACCAGCGTGGTACTGGCGTCCAGGGCGGAGATCTGGCTGTTCAGGATGTCGCCGGTCTTGGCGCCCGAACAGGCGACGAACTTGAACGAGGACGGCGAGTGCGCGTTCTTCCAGAGGTACGCGTACGCGTTGGTGCTGCGCTTGCAGTCGCCGCTGTCGCTCAGGTAGCTGCCGGCACCGACGCCGGAGGAGTACGAGTCGCCGAGGGCCACGTAGTTGACGCCGGCGGCGTTCGCGGAGGAGGCGGCGAAGAGCGTCGTCATGGTGAGGCCTGCGGCGACGACGGCAATGGACAGGGCACGGGCAGGGCGGAACATCGCATCTCCAGTGGGGTGGCGTGGCGAGGGTCACAGAAGTGATACCAGGCGGTAGCCAAACCCGGAAGCGGTCATGCCAAGGATATTGACGAGCCGTCTGATAGCTCGGAGATGAACTGCCACTGACATTCCGTGATTTCGCGCAGGTCAGCAGGGGTGCACGGTGACGCGCGTAGCGCACCGCACGCAGAGCAGAAACTTGCGGAAATTCTGTGCAAGGTAAGCGGGCGGTCGCCACCCGGCCATCGCCAGGTCAGATTCGAATCGACCGTCAGCGGGTGTCAGCAGGTGCAGGGGGGGCTGATGGCACGCCTCATGACGCGTCAGGAGGTGGGGGCGGAAAGAGACATCAGCGCCATGGTCGGAATTCACCACCACGGCCGACGGGACCGCACGGAAGTGCCGACGGGCCACCGCGTCGGCGCACCGCCACGACCCGTCAGGGCAGCGCGTCAAAGCAGCACGTCGGGGCGGCGCGCACGGACGGCGCGCACGGACGGCGCGCACGGACGGCGCGCACGGACGGCAGGCCTGTCAGCCGACCGGAACGCCGACCTGGGGTGCGGCGACGCGCGAGTTCAGCCCCGGGCGCCGGAGCGGCCGCCACCGGGGTACGTGCCGCCCGAGTACACGGCGCCGGGGAAGACCGCGCAGCCCTCGACCGGCAGCTCCTCGATCGCCTCGTTCGCGGCCGCGGGCACACCGAGCCAGTGGGCGGCGGTGGCGACCGCCGCCCGGGCCTGGCGCAGCCCGGGCGTGCCCCAGCCGAGCAACTCGACGGCGAGGCCCGGCGCGACCAGCAGCCGCCGGTAGTGCCGGCCCGAAGCCGGGTCGGCCGCACTCGGCCCGACGGCCCGCAACGCCGCCGCCATCCGGACCCGCGCGCACTCGTGCCCACCGTTCGCCGAACCGACCCGGTCGTACAGGTAGCCGAGGTAGTACGGCCGGCCGATCACGGCCTGGGCCTCCTCGGCCGCCTCCCGGGCCAGGGCGGCAGCCGGGTCGCCACCGTCCTCCGGCTCCAGGGAGCCGCCGGGCAGCGAGCAGATGCCGTCCCGGGGGTTCACCAGTGTCAGCACCCGCCCGTCCGGTGCGAACAGCCACCCCCAGGACTGCTTGACCGGCAGCCCCTCCGGCACCTGTTCGCCCGGCCGCCACGGCCAGCCCGCCGTGGGGCGCCGCCGCACCTTCCCGAGCAGCTCCGCGACCTCCGCGCTGTACTCGATCGGGCTCATGCTCTCGCCCCGCGACGCTCGGCGGGGGCACTTGCCCGCGCACACCCCCTGGCACCGAGCTCGCTCCGCTCGCTCATCCGTCCCCCTCTCGCTGTCGGGCTTCGCCGGACCGGCGGTGCGCGGGGAGGACCTGCAGGGCACGGCACGGAGCGGAGCGGCCGGAGCGGCGGCGTGGGGCACCGCACGCTCCTGCTGTTGATCTTCTCCGAATCTTCCCCGAACAGGCGGTCGATGAACAGTCCCCAGCGCCGCATGGTGGATGCGGGGCCGGTGAGCGCGGTGCCCCGAGGGCGGTGGACGCCCCGATCACCCCAACGGCCCACCCCCTCCCACGGGGTCGGCGAAGCCGGGCAGCGGGAACCCCGGCCGAGGGTCCACCCCGGGCGGGAAGGGCAGCCCCCGAGCGGCGTCGTCGGCCAGCTCGTCGAACACCTCGTGCGCGGACATCGGCCGCAGCCGCCCGCCGGTCAGCGCCCAACCGCGCACCGGCGGCCGGGGCGGCCGGGCGTCGGCGGCCGACGAGCCGGGCGGAGTGCCGACCGGCTCCGCCCCGCCGTCGGCCCGGTCCGACCGCGCGGGCTGCCCGCCCACGGCCGGATCGCCGTGCAGCAGCAGGGCTCCCTCCCCACCCGAGGCCACCCCCGCCGCGAGCGTCACACAGAACGCCTCGGTGTCCCGCCCGGCGGGCTGCAGCCGCCCGTCCTCCACGCAGACGTCCACCGCCGAGGTGAGCTCCTCCCCGTCCTCGGGGCCGTGGCAGCGCAGCGTCAACAGGTGACACCCGTCCCCCGCCCCCTCGGCCAACGCCAGGTAGACCGACGTCACGTACCGCATCACGGCCGCCATCCGGAACTGCCCGTCCGGGTCCTGGCCGACCGCGTCCAACAGAGCCGCACAGGCCACGGACATCCGCAGCCGCGCCCGGTGGTCGTCCAGCAGCACCGGCGCCAACTCGGCCAGCCGCTCCCCCGCGTAGACGAACGGCTCACCGGCCAGCTCCGGATCTCCCGCGTAGGCGACCCGCGCGGCGGCCATCCGGGGATCGAGGCCGAGCGCCTCGCAGTAGTCCTCGAAGTCGCCCGCCTCCAGGACCCGCAGGTGCACTTCCAGCCCCTGCCGGTGCAGGGCCGTCAGCTGCTCCTCCGCCCGCCGCAGGTAGGCCTGGTGCCCGAGCCCGCCGAACAGCCCGTACCGCGCGAGCCCGGCGAAGTCCACGGGATCGACCGCCAGTGCCACCGCCACCGGCTGGGGCGGGGGCGCACCTCCGAGCCGCCCGCCGCGCCCGGCCCGCGCGCCCCCTCCCGCACGCGCGCCCGGCGGTCGCCCGCCCCCGGGCGGCGCCGCCCCTCCGGGACCGCCGGCCGACTCCCCACCGACACCGCCACCCGGCCTCCGCCCGGCCAGCAGCAGCACCCGCCGGCGCCCGTGCGACGGCCGACCTGCCGCAGCTCCCAGCACCTCGCACACCAACTCCCGCACAGCAGTCATGGCTCCTCCTTCTCGTTCTCCCGACACGGATCGCGCCGACCGCCCCGGCTGGGAACCGGCCGACGTCGAGGAACATACACAGAGCCACTGACAATTCACCCTTGGTAATCGAGCACCTCGGCGCCATCCCTGAGGCGGCCGCGGCGCATCGACCCCGGGCACCACCGGGGCCCGCGACCGGGGGCGGGGCGCGCGCGTGGTGCGCGGTGCGCGGTGCGTGGTGCGCGGTGCGCGGTGCGCGGTGCGCGGTGCGTGGTGCGTGGTGCGCAGCCGACAGGTAACAGGTGACAGATAACAGATTTCGAAATCTGTCAGCTGTCAGCTGTTACCTGTCAGCCGTCGATGCCACCCACCACTCACCCCCACCACCTCCGAGCCCCCCGGGCCCCGTGGGTCCACCGGGCCGGGCGGGATTGTCGGTGCCGCGGGTTAAGGTCGGGAACCATGCGACTGCTGCATACCTCCGACTGGCACCTCGGGCGTTCGTTCCACCGCGAGAGCCTGCACGACGCCCAGCGCGCCTTCCTGGACCACCTGGTGGACGTGGTCCGGTCCGAGGGCGTGGACGCCGTACTGGTCGCGGGGGACGTCTACGACCGGGCGCTGCCCGGGCTGGAGGCGGTCGCGATGTTCGACGACGTGCTGCACCGCCTGGCCGACCTCGGGGTGCCGACGGTCTTCATCAGCGGCAACCACGACTCGGCCCGCCGCCTCGGGGTCGGGGCGGGGCTGATCGGCCGGGCCGGGATCCACCTGCGGACCGACCCCGGTGAGTGCGCCGAGCCCGTCCTGCTGGCGGACGAGCACGGCCCGGTGGCGGTGTACGGGCTGCCGTACCTGGAGCCGACACTGGTGCGCGAGCGGTTCGGGCTGGCCAGGGGCGGGCACGCCGCCGTGCTCGGCGCGGCGATGGACCAGGTCCGGGCGGACTTGGCGGCGCGCCCCGCCGGCACCCGGGCGGTGGTGCTGGCGCACGCCTTCGTCACCGGCGGCGCACCGAGCGACAGTGAGCGGGACATCGCGGTCGGCGGCGTCGCCTCGGTGCCCGCCTCCGTCTTCGACGGGGTGCACTACGCCGCGCTCGGCCACCTGCACGGCTGCCAGACGCTCGCCCCGCACCTGCGCTACAGCGGGTCCCCGCTCGCCTACTCCTTCTCCGAGGTGAACCAGCGCAAGACCATGTGGCTGGTCGACCTGGCGGCCGACGGCGCGGTGACGGCCGAGCGGGTGCCCTGCCCCGAACCTCGCCGGCTGGCCACCCTGCGCGACACCCTCGACGCTCTGCTCACCGACGAGAGGTACACCGAGCACGAGCGGTCCTGGGTGCAGGCCACGCTCACCGACGCGGCCCGGCCGAGCGAGCCGATGGAAAGGCTGCGGCGCCGCTTCCCGCACACCCTCCAGCTGCTGTTCGACCCCGAGCCGAGCGAGGCAGAGCCCTCGCAGTCGTACGCGGCGCGGGTCAGCGGCCGCGCGGACCTGGAGATCGCCGAGGGCTTCCTGCGGCACGTCCGCCCCGGTGCCGAGCCGCGGCCGGACGAGCTCGGCTGGCTGCGCGAGGGCTTCGAGCGGGTCCGGGAGACCACCGACCGGAAGGCGGACCTGCCCCGATGAGGCTGCACCGGCTCACCGTCACCGCCTTCGGCCCGTTCGCGGGCAGCGAGACGGTGGACTTCGACGCGCTCGCCGCCGGTGGGCTGTTCCTGCTGCGCGGCGCGACGGGCGCGGGCAAGAGCAGCGTGCTGGACGCAGTGTGCTTCGCCCTCTACGCCGAGACGCCGGGCGCGCGCCGGGCCAACCGGCTGCGCAGTGACCACGCCGACCCGAAGCGGCTGACCTCGATCGAGCTGGAGCTGACCCTCGGCGGCCGACGGCTCCAGATCACCCGGCTGCCGGAGCAGCGCCGTCCGAAGAAGGTCGGCACCGGCACCACCGTCGAACGGGCCCAGACCCTGCTGCGCGAATGGGTCGCCGACGCGGGCGACGGCACGCCCGGCTGGCGGGGGCTCAGCAAGTCGCACCAGGAAGCCGGGGAGGAGATCCACCGGCTGATCGGCATGAACCGGGAGCAGTTCTGCCAGGTGGTGCTCCTGCCGCAGGGCGACTTCGCCCGCTTCCTCAAGGCCGACTCGGAGGAGCGCGGCAAGCTGCTGCGGCGGCTGTTCGACACCGAGCGGTTCCAGCACGTGGAGGCCTGGCTGGCCGAGCAGCGCCGCGGTCAGGAGACCGCCGTCCAGTCCGGCCGACGCCGACTGCGGGACCTCGTCAGCAAGGCCGAGCAGGCGGCCGGTCCGGGCGCCGAGCCCGCCGGGGACTGGATGCCGGCCGAGGAGGACGACACCGCGCCGGCCGCCGGAGTGCTCGGCTGGGCGGCGGTCCTGCGCAGCGACGCGGCCGAGCGGCTCACCGTCGCCGAGGCCGCCCTCGCGAGCGCCGAGGCGGCCCAGCGGACCTCCCAGGAACACCGGGCGGCCGCCGAGGAGTTGGCCGGTCGCCAGCGCCGGCACCGGGAGGCCCGGGACCGAGCCGAGCGACTGGCCGGCTTCGAGGCCGCCGCGGCCGCGGACCGGCGGCGACTGGCCGCCGCGCAGGACGCCGTCGGCGTGGAGTCCGCGCTGAGGTTGCGGGAGAGCGCCACCGAAGCGCTCCGGCGCTCCCGACAGGCTGAACTCCGGTACCGCGAGGCACTGTCCGGCACCGGCGACGAGGGGCGGGGGCTCGCCGGAGCGGACGCCGCCGGGCTGGCCGAGGCCGAGCTGCGGCTGCGGGCCGAGGTGGTTCGACTGGAGGCGGTCCGGGCGGAGGAACGGCGCTGCGCGGAACTCGCCCGCGAGCAGCGGTTCCTGACGGACGAACAGCGCAGCGTCGAGGAGCGGGCCGAGGAGGCCGAGGACTGGCTGGCCGAGTTCGAGGGCGAGTTGGGCCGGCTTGAGCAGCAGCACGCCGAGGCCCGGGCGGCGACCGACCAGGTCGAGCAACTGGACGAGCGGCGAACCGAGTTGGCGTTCCGCCTGAGTGCGGCCCGGGAGCGTGACGGACTGCGCGCCGAGATCGCCACGGCCGAGCCGCGGGTCGCCGACCTGCGGACCATCGCACTGGACGCCCGCGAGTACAGCCTGGACCTGCGGGACCGGCGGCTGCACGGCATGGCCGCCGAGCTGGCGGAGCAGCTGCGCGCGGGTGAGGCCTGCCGGGTCTGCGGCTCGCCCGAGCACCCGGCGCCCGCCGAGGCCGCTCCCGACAGCCGGGTCGGAGCCGAGGACGAGGAGCGGGCGCGCCGGGCCCAGGCCGACGCCGAGCGGGTCTGGTCCGAGGCCGAGCAGGCACTCACCGCGCTGCGGGTGCGCGAGGCCACCGCTGCCGGCGCGGCCGGTCCGGACGCTGCGGATGCGCTCACCCAGCTGCTCTCCGCCCTGGAGCGCGAGCACCACGAGGCGCGGCACGCGGCGGAGGCGCTCGGCCGGGTCGAGCGGGAGATCGCCCGACTGTCGCAGGACCGCGCCCGCCGGGTCGAGGAGCTGCGCGAGGCCAAGGAGCGCGCCGCCGTCCTCTCCGACCGGCTGCTGGCACTGAGCGCCGAGCGGCGGACACTGGCCGGCCGGGTGGCCGCCGCCCGGGGCGAGGCGGCCTCGGTGGCCGACCGGGCCGCTGCCCTCGCCCGGCTCACCGAAGCGGTCGCCGCCACGGCCACCGCCGCCCGGGCCCGCGCGGATGCCTCCGCCCGGCTCGACGGGACCGAGGAGGAGCTGCGCGAGGCCGCTGCCACCGCGGGCTTCCCGGACTCCGCGGCGGCACTGGCGGTGCTGCTGCCACGCGAGGAGCGCGAGCGGCTGGAAGCCCGGCTGGAGCGGCACCGCGCCGAGACCTCCGCCGTCCGCCGTGAGCTGGCGCTGCCGGAACTGGCCGAGGCCGCGGACCGTCCCCCGGCGGACCTGCCCGCCGTCGCGGCCGCGCTCGGTGCCGCCACCGAGCGGCTCGGCCGGGCGCACGCCGACCACGCCGCCGCCCGCGAACGCTGCGGGGCACTGGCCGTGATCGGGCGGCAGCTGACCGGGCTGGCCGACGAGCTGGCCCCGGCGCTGGACAAGTACGGGCGGATCAACCGGCTCGCCGCACTCGCGGCCGGCACCTCCACCGAGAACCGGCTGCGGATGCGCCTGGAGTCGTACGTCCTGGCGGCCCGGCTGGAGCAGGTCGCGGCGGCGGCCAGCGACCGGCTGGTCCGGATGTCGGGAGGCCGCTACACCCTGATTCACAGCGACGACCGGGGCACCGGCACCAAGCGGTCGGGCCTGGCCCTGCGGGTGGTCGACGCCTGGACGGGCACCGAGCGGGACACCGCCACCCTCTCCGGGGGGGAGAGCTTCTTCGCCTCGCTCTCGCTCGCCCTGGGTCTGGCCGACGTGGTCACCGACGAGGCGGGCGGCATGCCGCTGGACACCCTCTTCATCGACGAGGGCTTCGGCACCCTCGACGAGCAGTCCCTGGAGGAGGTGATGGACGTCCTGGACGGTCTGCGCGAACGCGACCGCGCGGTCGGCATCGTCAGCCACGTCGCCGACTTGCGCAGCCGCATCCCGGCCCAGCTGCTGGTCCGCAAGGGCCGACACGGCTCGACCCTGGCACTGGCCGGGCGGGAGGACGCGTAGCGCCGTCCCGCCGGGTCCGCCGTGGGGCCGGCCGGAGGCTCAGCCCCGGGATCAGCCGGAGCAGGCGATCCGCTGTGCCTGCTGCCAGGCGCACACCGGGCAGAGGGTGCTGCCCTGGTGGTAGGCGGGCAGTTCCGTAGGCTCGCCGCACAGCACGCAGTCGGCGCGCGGCCCGGTCGCCTCCGGGTCGTACCGCAGTGCGGCTTCCGCTCCGCGGTCGGGCGAGAGTTCGCAGACGACCGCTTCCTCGTTCGTACCGGTGTCGCTCATGCCGCCTTCCTACTCCGCTGCTCCGCCCCACCGCAACCTGCTCCCGGGCCAGGGCGAGGGGCGGGGGCGAGACCGACGGACGGACGGACGGCAAACAGATTTCAGAAAACGTTCGCTGAAATCTGTCATCTGAAACCTGTCGACTGAAAGCCGCCCGCCGAACCCCGACCACCCCACCACCCGCCCGTCCCCACCCGGCGACTACCGTGACCGGCATGGTCACCGACCCGCACCGACGCCTACTCGCCGCCCGCGCCACCGCCCCGTCGTACCCCGAGGTGGGAGCCACCCGGGACGGGGGCGGGCGGCTGCCGGACGGCTACGCGCACCTGCGACGGCGGGTCCACCTGGGGCACGGGCCGGAGGTGCTGGAGCGAGCCGGGCGGTACGTGCTCGGCTGGGGCAGCCAGTTGGGCACCGGCTTCGCGGTGTACCCTCCCGGCCCGGCCCGGGAGGGTGAGACGGTGCTGCTGCGGCTGAACCTGTCGGGAAGCCGGTGGCCGCGACTGGTGATCCCCTGCCGGGTGGTGTGGGCGGTGGACGAGCCGGGCCGGATCGGATTCGGGTACGGAACCCTCCCCGGACACCCGGAGTGCGGCGAGGAGGCGTTCCTGGTGTCGATGGACACCGACGGCCAGGTGTGGTTCGAGGTCACCGCGTTCTCCCGGCTGTCCGCCTGGTACGCCAGGCTGGGCCGGCCGGTGGCACTGCTCTGCCAGCACCTGGCGATCGAGCGCTACCTCGCCGCGGTGGCCGCGCACGTCCGCTGAGCCCGCCCGTCGGCCGTCCGCAGCCGGCGTCAGCCGCCAACCGCCCGCCCTCAGCCGAGGAAGGACAGCCGGACCGTCCGACGCAGGTTGTCCCCGTTGGTGTCGACCAGCACCACCGACTGCCAGACGCCGAGCGCCAGTTGACCGCCGAGCACCGGCAGGGTGGCGTGTGGGGCGACCAGGCCGGGCACCACGTGGTCCCGGCCGTGGCCGGGGCTGCCGTGCCGGTGGCGCCAGCGGTCGTCAGCCGGGAGCAGGTCGCGTAGGACGGCGAGGAAGTCGTCGTCGCTGCCGGAGCCGGTCTCCAGCACGGCGATCCCCGCGGTGGCGTGCGGGACGAAGATGTTGAGCAGGCCGTCGCGCCCGGCGGCCCGTTCGTCGAGGAACGCGGCGCAGCGGTCCGTGATGTCGAGCGCGACCTCACGACTGCCGGTGGTGATCTCGAAGGTGCCGCTCTGGAAGGTGCTGGTCAGGAGCGGGCCGGTCTGGGTGGAGTGGTTGTTGTCCGCCATGGCGCCATCCTGTCCCAGGCCAGGGGGCCGGGCGTACTCCCTGAGCGACTCGCCGCGCCGGGCGGCCGGACTCGCGTAGAGTGAAAGGTTCAGACCACAGCACCCTGAGCGACCCGGGAGCCCACCCGCACACCGCCTCACGACCGCCCGCGCACCGCCCTGGGCACCAACCGCGCACCGCCCTGCCATCGCCGAACACCACCCGAACACACCGAAGACCCGGCGGACCGAACGGTCCACCGGGTCGGTTCCCGACCGCGCGACGGGGAGGGACCCGTACCGCGTCGGCCGTGCCCGCCGGCTGTACTAGCCGCGCCCGCCGAAGAGGCTCCGCCGCAGCCGGCGCAGCGGCGTCAGCAGCGAGATCCTGGTGTGGCGACGTCGGGTCGTCGGGGCCTCGGCGCCGCGCGGCGTGAGTTCCCTTATCAACCCGAGCGCCTCGGCGGTGTCGACCGCCGGGAGTGCGGGCGCGCCGAGCACGGCCAGGTGTCGGTCGATCCGGCGGCCGGTCGTGCCGACACCGCACTGGATCGCCGGCACGCGGGGCCGAGTCCGCACTTGCATGTGTTCCATCAGTTTTCCCACCCCTACGAGGCGCCAGGGCCGTGAGGCGAAGACTATCCGTGACGGACGGCCTTCGCGCAACCGTCCTTGGTCTTGTGCCACCGTATCGTGCGACGTCAACTGACGAAGCACCAGGGGCTGCCCGGCCGGTCACGACTAGGCATCAATGATGGTGCACGACCGGCCGTTCGTCACCGGGTCCGCGAAATATCCCTTCCACACCCCGCGCATCCGCCTCCCGTATAGGGGACAGCCGCCACATCGACAAAGCGACCACCGGACGCCCCGAAGCCACCCGAAGCGCCACCCACAGCGCCACTCGCGGAGCCGCTCACGGAGCCGCTCACGGAGTCACTCACAGGGCCTTGCGCACTGCCAACGCCCGACTTCAGGAAGTGAACACAATCGAGGGATTGACTCCCGCCAATCATCCAAGCAATATCTGATGCACACGTCCGCACCCACACCCGCACTCGGGCGAGTGTTCGAGTGGTGAAGGGCGACGCGAGAAGAACTCCGGCTCCCGCGAGCCACTGCCCGGCCGCCTCGACGCTGCGGCGGCCAGGCTCGCGCGGTGCCCGGACCGGCGGTCGGCCGTAGAGGGTCGGCCGGGCCGCCACCTGACTGCCGGTGCCGCCCCGCGAGGGGCCCGGCACCGGCGGTTCCGGTCCCCTCGGGCCCCTCCGAGGGCCTCGCGGCCCCGGTATCGCCGCCCCGGAGCCCCACACCACCGCCCTGGAGGCTCCACGGCGGGCGTCCGCGCAGGTCGCGCCCGGTGGATCGGTAGACTCGGCCAGCGTGTCCCTCCTCCTCAGCATCGTGCTCCCGGTCCACGGCGTGGAGCGGTACCTCCCGCGCTGCCTCGACTCGATCCTCGGCGACACCCCCGCCGCGGAGACCCGTTTCGAGGTGATCGCGGTCGACGACCTCTCCCCCGACGGCTCCGGCGCGATCCTGGACGCCTACGCGGCCCGCGACAGCCGGCTGCGGGTGCTGCACCTCACCGAGAACCAGGGCCTCGGCGGCGCCCGCACCGCCGCCCTGCCGCTGGCCCGCGGCGAGTACGTCTGGTTCGTGGACAGCGACGACTGGGTGCCCGAGCGGACGGTCAGCACGCTGCTGGACGAGCTGACCCAGGAGCGTCGCCGGGAGACTCCCGCCGACGTGCTGATCACCGACTTCACCCACGTCTATCCGGACGGCGACACCGAGCCCAACCCGTGGCGCCACGTGCTGACCGGCTCCCCGCTGGTCGAGGGCTGCACGCTGGCCGAGCACCCGGCGCTGTTCCAGACCGTGATGTCGGTGTGGAACAAGCTGTTCCGCCGCGCCTTCCTGGACGGCCTCGGCGTCTCCTTCGGCCGTGGCTACTACGAGGACATCTCGGTCACCTACCCGGCGCTACTGGCCGCCGGACGGCTGCGCTACCTCGACCGCCCCTGCTACTTCTACCGGCGCGGCCGGGACGGCGCGATCACCGCCACCGCCTCCCCCAAGCACGCCGACGTGTTCGCCCAGTACGACGCGATCTTCGCCTTCCTGGACCGCCCCGAGGACGCCGACCGCCCCGAAGCCGCCGCTCGCCCCGAGGACACCGACCGCCCCCGAAGCGCCGACCGCCCCGGCCGGCCCGTCCCGGACTCGCTGCGCACCCTGGTCTTCGACCGGACCGTCCGCCAGGCGCTCAACGTCTACGACACCCCCGGGCTGGTCCCCACCGACCTGCGCAAGGACTTCTTCCGGAAGATCGCCCGGCACTTCGACCGGCACCGCCCGGCCGATTACCGCTTCCCCGGCGGGGTGCGCGGCGTGCAGTACCGGCTGGCCGCCCGCGGTGCCCGGATCGCGTACGCGGAGCTGCGCCGCACCGGCCGACTGCCGCGCGAACTCAAGCGCGGGGCAAGGGCGGTGGCGCCCGCCGTGAAGAAGGGGGTGCGCAGCGGCGCCCGGTTCACCGCGTACAACGCGTTCCGCCGGCTGCCGCTGGACGAGAACCTCGCGGTCTACGCCGCCTACTGGCACCGGGGTTACGCGTGCAGTCCCGCCGCGATCTACGAGAAGGCGAAGGAACTCGCCCCGCGGATCCGGGGGGTGTGGGTGGTGGAGAACCGCACCCAGGCCGCCGCGCTGCCGCCCGGGGTGCCGTACGTGATCGTCAACACCCCCGCCTACCTCAAGGCGATGGGGACCGCCAAGTACTTCGTCAACAACGTCAACTTCCCCCGCACGATGACGAAGCGCCCGGGCACGGTGCACGTCCAGACCCAGCACGGCACGCCGCTCAAGGCGATGGGCATGGACCTGCGCGAGCACCCGGCGGCGGCCGAGGGGATGGACTTCGACCAGCTCCAGGAGGCCGTCGACCGCTGGGACTTCCTGGTCTCCCCCAACCCGCACACCAGCGAGCACTTCGCCCGCGCCTTCCCCGGCCGCTACGAGATGCTGGACACCGGATACCCGCGCAACGACCGTCTGGCGAACGCCACTTCGGACGAGCTCCGGGCGATGCGCGAACGGTTCGGGCTGCGCCCGGGCACCCGGGCGGTGCTGTACGCGCCGACCCACCGGGGCAGCAAGGGCGGCTACGTCCCGCTGCTCGACGTGGCCGCGCTGGCCCGGGAGTTGGGACCGGACTTCACGCTGTTGGTGCGCACCCACTACTTCCACACCGGCGGTCCGGGCGACCTGACGGGGGCCGGTACGGATTCGGCGGGGATCGTCGACGTCTCGGAGCACCCGACGGTCGAGGACCTCTACCTGGCGGCGGACGCGCTGGTGACGGACTACTCGTCGATGATGTTCGACTACGCGGTGCTGGACCGGCCGGTGGTGATCTTCGCCCCGGACTGGGAGGAGTACAAGCGGGAGCGCGGCGTCTACTTCGACCTGTTCGCCCAGCCGCCGGGGGCGGTCACCCGGGACGCGGCCGAACTGGCGCGGGCGCTGCTGGCGGGCGACCCGGAGTCGGCGGCGCGGGCGCGGTTCCGGGCGAGGTTCTGCGTCTGGGACGACGGCGGGGCGGCGGAGCGGGTGGTGCGCCGGGTGTTCCCGGTGGAGAAGCCGGTGGAGGCGCGGGTGGAGAACCCGGCGGAGAACCCTGTGGAGAAGTAGGAGAAGTAGCGGAGGAGGACCCCGACGGCGGCCGCGAGGCTCCGGACGGGCCGGTGCCGCCGCCATGGCGGTCCCGGCTCCGTCGGCTCGGGTTCAGCGCTGGCGGGCAGCCCGGAACTCCTCGAAGGTCAGGACGCCGTCGTGGTCGGTGTCCATGCTGTGGATCAGTGCCTCGGCCATCGAGAGGGTGACGTCGTGGTCGCCCATCTCGTTGGCGGCCAGGGCGTACTCGGCCGCGCTGATCCGGCCGTCGCCGTCCTTGTCGAAGCGGTCGAAAAAGGCCTTGATCGCCTCAGTGGTCTCCATCATGCCCTCCTGCGTACTGCGGGGTGGTGCCCGGATCGGACGGCCGTACCCTACCCCGGCCGTGGCGCGCGCCACGGTCTCCCGGAGTGGACGGGTTCGGGGGTCGGTGTCGTAGTCTGCGGATCTGATCGCAGGCCCGGGCTCCTCCCGGGCGGCCGTTCGCCCAGGGAGGGAATCGTGCTCGACCTCGCCACCAAGTTGGTGCTGAAACCGGTCTCGCGGGGGATCTGGCGGCCGGCCATCGAGGGAATCGAGAACGTGCCCCGCAAGGGCGGGGTGATCCTGGCCAGCAACCACCTGTCCTTCATCGACAGCGTGGTGATCCCGCTGACCGCACCGCGCCGGGTCCACTTCCTCGCCAAGGCCGAGTACTTCACCGGCACCGGGCTCAAGGGCCGGCTCTCCAAGGGCTTCTTCGAGGCGATCGGTGCGGTGCCGGTCGAGCGCGGCACCTACCGTTCCGCTCAGGCCTCACTGGAGTCGGCGCTGGAGATCCTGGAGGACGGCAAGGCCTTCGGCATCTATCCCGAGGGCACCCGTTCCCTGGACGGACGGCTCTACCGGGGCAAGACGGGCGTCGCCTGGCTCGCGCTGACCGCGGGCGTGCCGGTGGTTCCGGTGGCGTTGGAGGGCCCGGAGCAGATCCTGCCGGTGGGCAAGCGGGTACCGCGGCTGAAGAAGGTGACCGTCCGCTTCGGCGAGCCGCTGCAGTTCGACGAGCTGCACGGGCAGGCCCGCTCGCTGAAGGCCCGCCGACAGGTGACCGACGAGGTGATGGCCGCCATCCAGCGGCTGTCCGGCCAGGAGGTCGCGGAGAGCTACAACGAGGTCCCGAAGGCGGCCTGACCCCTCACGCCGGCTGCCGTACGACCGCCGCCGCCTCCGCCGCTTCCGACCCGCCCGGTGCCTCCGGCACTCCTGGCACGTCCGGTGTGTCCGGCACGTCCGAAACCTCTGGCGCGTCCGAAACCTGCCGCGACTCCGGCGACTCCGGCGGCGCCAGCGATTCCGCGGCCTCCGGCGCCTCCCGGCGCAGCAGCGCCGCGTACCGGCCGTCCAGCGCCACCAGCTCCTCGTGGCTGCCGAGTTCGACCACCTCGCCGCGGTCCAGGACGGCGATCTGGTCGGCGGCGCGGACGGTGGAGAGCCGGTGCGCGATGGTGATGGTGGTACGGCCGGCGGCCAGGGTGTCCACGGCCTGCTGGACGGCGCGTTCGGTGCGGTTGTCGAGTGCGCTGGTGGCCTCGTCGAGGATGAGCACCGGCGGGTTGCGCAGGATCGTCCGGGCGAGCGCGAGGCGCTGCTTCTCGCCACCGGAGAAGCGGTAGCCGCGCTCGCCGACCAGGGTGTCGTAACCGTCCGGGAGAGCGGCGATGGTGTCGTGGACCTGGGCGGCCCGGGCGGCCTCGACCAGTTCGGCGTCGCTCGCGCCGGGCTTGGCGAAGCGCAGGTTCTCGGCGACCGAAGCGTGGAAGAGGTAGGTCTCCTGGGAGACCACGCCGACCGCGCGGGCCAGGGTGTCGAAGGAGAGCTCGCGCACGTCCACGCCGTCCAGGGTGACCCGTCCGCCGGTGACGTCGTACAGCCGGGGCACGAGGTAGCTGAGGGTGGTCTTGCCCGAGCCGGTCTCGCCGACCACGGCCAGCGAGCTCCCGGCCGGGACTTCGAGGTCGAGGCCGGACAGGGTCGGGCGCTCCTGCGCGGGGTCGTAGCGGAAGTCGACCGCCTCGAAGCGGACCTCGCCCCGGATGTCGGCCAGGGCGACCGGGTCGGCCGGCTCGTCGATCTCCACCGGCAGGTCGAGGTACTCGAATATGCGCTGGAAGAGCGCGAGCGAGGTCTGCACGTCCACGCCGGTGGAGAGCAGGCTGACGGTCGGGCGGAAGAGGCCCTGCTGGAGGGTCACGAAGGCGACCAGGGTGCCGACCGAGACGATCGGCGCGCCGGCGGCGGAGGTCAGCCCGGCCGCCCAGTAGATCAGCGCGGGCATCGCGGCCATCACGATCTGGATGGTGTTCATCCGCCAGCGCCCGGCCATGCTGGCCCGCACCTCCAGGTCGGCGAGCTGGTCGGACTGCTCGGTGAACTCGCGGGCGAGCGAACCGGCGCGGCCCATCGTGCGGCCGAGCAGGATGCCGCTGACCGAGAGCGACTCCTGAACCGCCGAACTCATCACGGCGAGCTGCTTCTGCCGCTCGGTGGTGATCTTCTTGCGCTCCTGGCCGACCCGCCGGCTGATCCAGACGAACAGCGGGAGCAGCACCAGCGAGACGACGGTCAGCCGCCAGTCGAGCGCGACCATGGCGACGACGGAGGCGATCACCGCGGTCAGGTTGGAGACCAGGCTGGTCGCGGTGGAGGTCACCGTGGACTGCATGCCGCCGATGTCGTTGGCGATCCGGGACTGCACCTCACCGGTGCGGGTGCGGGTGAAGAAGGCCAGCGACTGCCGCTGGAGGTGGCCGTAGACGGCGGTGCGCAGGTCGTGCATCACGCGCTGGCCGACGGTGGTGGAGATCAGCGTCTGGAGGACGTTGAAGACGCTGTTCACCACGGCGGTGAGGATCATGCCGAGCGCCAGCAGGCTGAGCAGCCCGGTGCGGCCCTGCGGGATGGCGGTGTCCAGGACGGCCTTGAGCAGGAACGGCGAGACGACCGAGACCACGGCGGACGCGGCGACCAGCAGGCCGACGGTGGTCAGGCGGCCCGAGTACGGGCGGAAGAGCGCGAGGATGCGGCGCCACTGGGCCGGCGGGCGGGGCTCGCCCTCGGCGCGTTCGGGCGGGGTCCAGTCGATGGCGGTGGGCCTCAAGGGCGGGCCTCCCTGGCTGGGACGGTGGGGCGGACGGGCGGGCGGACGGTGGGGTGACCGGTGAGAGGGCCGGCGGAACGGCCGGCGGAATGGCCGGCGGAATGGCCGGGCCGGCCGGGGTCAGCATAGCGAGGGTAGCTCATAGTTAGACAAGCTAATAGTGAGGGTTACTCTATTCCTCGAACCGCCGCCCGACCGCTCCCGCGACTCCCCGTGGACGGCCGGGCGACCGACCGTGCCCGGCTCGCGCCCGGCCCGACTCCTCCCGACCCGGCCCGACGCGCCCCAACCCAACCCGACCCGACCCGACCCGACCCCTCCGAGCCGACCCCGACGCGCCCGCCCCTGCCGTCAGTTCGCCCGGTAGGTGCGCGCCGCCTTCGAGGAGAGGCCGCCCAGCCCGCCGGAGGGCAGCACCCGGGCGAGGACCACGGCGACCTTGTACCGCTTGCTGGGCACGGAGACCGCCCGGCCGCGCGCCAGGTCGCGCAGCGCCTCGTCGACCACCCGCTCCGCGGAGAGCCAGGACCAGGACGGGATGTTGCCGGTGCCCATGCCGGCCCGCTGGTGGAACTCGGTCCGGGTGAAGCCCGGGCACAGCGCCATGACGCGCACACCCGTACCGACGAGATCGCGCATCACGCCCTGGCTGAAGCTGACCACCCAGGCCTTGCTCGCGCCGTACGTGCCACGCGGCACGAAGGCGGCCACCGAGGCCACATTGATGATGGCGCCCCGGCCGCGTTCCCGCATGCCGGGCAGGGCGGCCGTACTGAGCCGCAGGATCGCCTCGATGTGCACCTTCAGCATGTCCAGCTCGTCCTGGAGCGGGACGACCCCGAAGGCGCCCTTGTTTCCGAAGCCGGCGTTGTTGACCAGGAGATCCACCGGTCGGGCCGAGTCGGCGAGCCGGGCCTCCACGGCGCCGATGCCCTCGTCGGTCGCGAGGTCGGCGGTGAGCACCTCCGTCTCGACGCCGAACTTCGCGTGCAGGTCCGCGGCGGCGCGCTCCAGGCGCCCGGTGTCGCGGGCCACCAGGACGAGCCGGTAGCCGCCGCGGGCGAGCCGACGGGCGAACGCGGCTCCGATGCCGGCGGTCGCGCCGGTGATCAAGGCTGTGGTCATGCCCCAGACCGTACCCAACCCCCGCATCCGTGCCCACATCCACGGCAACGACCCAGTTCAGCGACTTGCGGATGCAGGTCCCTGGAGGTGCTCGTACTGTCGAACGGGGGCATCGCCCGACCGGGTGGTGAAATCCTTTCGAGGAGGCACATCTGATGCTTACTCAGTTCAGCACCGAAACCGCTTCGCCGTCGCACAGCGCGACACTCGAGGCCGAAACACTCGCGAGCCTGATGGTGGAGGACGAGGCCGTCGTGTCCGACGCGCCCACGTACCTGCCCGAGGCCGCCGGCGCGGTGCTCCTGGCCGCGCTGCTCCTGCTCTCGCCGAAGGGACCGAAGGAGAAGCCGACCCGGTAGGACGGCCCCTCCCTGTCGGGCCGTGTGCCCGTGACCAATCCTCCTGAAGGGGGACCCGATCACCATGCCAACCGCCGAGACCCCTCTCCGTGACGAGTTCGCCGCGGCGGTCGAGCGGGTGGCGGACCGGACCCTCGCCGTCCTCCGGGACGGCGAGGGCACGGCCGCACTCGCGGACCCCGACAGCACCGTGCCCCGCCCCCTGTTGGCCGCGGTACGGGTGCTGGGTGCGGACCTGTTCGCCCCTCAACTGCTCTCCGGCGCGGAGCCGGACAGCACCGGCGCCGCCCTGCTGGCCGAGGCGCGCGCGTCCTTCCCCGCGCCGGCGCCTTCCTCCGAGGAGGCCGCACTGGTCGTCAGCTGGCAGGACTGGGCGGCCGGGCGGCTGCTCGCCCGCACCCCGTACGGATCGGCCGGACCGACCCCCGCACCGCTGTCCGGCCCCGAAGTCGTCGGCTGGCAGGCCTGGTCGAAGCGGATGGCCCAGCTGTCCGCACTGGCGCTGCCCGCCCTGGACGGACCGATGCACGACGCGGCCCGCGCCAACACCCTGAACCTCGCCCGCGGCACCGTCCGCTGCATGCTCCGGCGCGACCCCACCACCGCCGTCCGGCTCGCCCGCTGGCTCGCCTGGTCCCATGCGGACGGCCGCCCGCTCCGGCTGGAGATCGAACCCGTCCTGGACCGGATCCGCCTGGCCGGCGACGGGACCTCCCGCTCCCTCCTCGAACTCGCCATTGCCCAGCGGCTGTTGAACGGGGTGACGAGATGACCGACACCGAGGTGCTCGCCACCGCCCAACAGCTCGGATCCCGGTCACTGTCCTGGCTGCACGCCGGCTACCAGCGCGGCTACAGCCGACTGGAGGACAGCACCATCGTCGACCTGGCCGACCCGGAGGACGTCTACAAACCGCTCTGCGAGGCCGCGTTGGCCTCCTCGCTGGTACTGCGCGACGGCGTCGCCGGCCCGCACGACACCCACCTCGCCCGGGAACTCCTCGAAGCCGCCTGGACCCAGCTGGGCGAGGGCGGCCTGCTGCTCGAACGGCAGTTGCGACACGTGACCCTCGTCGACCCACTGGAGACGTACGGCCACTTCGCCCGGGCCGGATACCGCCACGCCGCCATGGAGGAACTGCTCACCTCGATCGGCCGGCTCCGCGCCGTGCACGCCGTCGAGATCCAGGGCAGCCGCCACCTCGCACTCGCCAACGCCCGGCGGATCTCGGGCCTCGAACCCCAGCCGGACTGGCCCGCGCTGGCCCGGCACACCTGGCTCGGCGCCCTGCCCGAACCGTGGACCATCGCCTGGGTGATCGCGTACCAGGTCACCCACACCGTCTTCCACCTCACCGACTGGGGCGCCCGGCCGGAGTGCCTGCCCGAGCCGATGCGCGACTACCTGCGCGACTGGCTGCCCGTCTGGCTCGACATCTGGCTGGAGATCGAGCAGTGGGACCTCGCCGGCGAACTGCTCATCGTGGACTCGTGCATCGGCGAGCCGGTGACCGGACGAGCCGGGTGGGAGGCGCTGGCCGCGGCCCAGCAGGAGGACGGGATGATCAAGTGCGAGGGCTCCGCGCCCGAGAACGACGACCCGGAGGAGGACTTCCGCCAGCACTGCCACACCGCGGTGGTCGGGGTCGTGGCCGCCGATGTCGCGCTCTCGCGGGCGCTCGGCGGCACACCGGTGGCCGCCCCTTGAGCGGGCTGGACGCCGCTGTCACGGCGGTGGTGCGGGCGGCCCGGCCGCACGCCACCGCCGTGACGGTCGCCCTGGCCGACGGATCCCGGGCGGAGGTGCGCTGCTTCGGACGGGTCGGGCAGGGCCCTTCGGCACCGCCCTGCACGCCCGACACCGTCTTCGAACTCGGCTCCGTCAGCAAGACGTTCACCGCGCTGCTGTTCGCCAACCTGGCCGCGCGCGGCGAACTCGCCCTGGACGACCCTCTCGACGGGCGACTGCCACGCAACTGGCACACAGCACAGGTCCGTTCGGCGGAACCCATCCGACTGCTCCACCTGGCCACCCACACCTCCGGCCTGCCCCGCCTTCCCCCCGGTCTGCTCGCCACGGCCGCGCCGACCTGGTTCAGCAACCCGTACGAGACGTACCGCGACGAACAGTTGAGAGACGGACTGGCTCGAACCACCGTGCGCGGCAGGCCCGGCAGCCGGTTCCGCTACTCCAACTACGGAGCCGGACTGCTCGGCCGGGCACTCGCCGAGACGGGTGGACTCCCGTACGGGGAACTGCTCACCGAACGGGTCTGCGGACCACTCGGGCTGCGCGACACGACCTGCTCCCCGGACCAGCCGGGGCGGGCGACCGGGTACCGGCGCGGGCAGGCACTCCCGCCCTGGAGCATCCCCGGGCTGCCCGGAGCCGGTGGCGTCCGCTCCAGCGGGGCCGACCTCCTGCGCTACCTCCGGGCGCATCTCGATCGGGGCCGGGATCTCCATCGGGGCCGGGATCCCGACCGGGAACGGGATCCCGGTCAGGAACGGGATCCCGGTCAGGAACGGGATCCCGCTCGGGAACGCGCCGAGTTGGCGGTCGCACTGCGCGAGGTCCAACGCCCCCGGCTGCGGCTGCGGCACTCGGGTGACGAGCTCTGCCTGATCTGGAACCGCCGCCGCTCGGGCGAGCGCGACCTCTGCTTCCACAGCGGCGGCACCCGGGGATTCACCGCCTTCGCGGGATTCTCGCCGGACGGCTCGGCCGCCGTCGCGATCCTGGCCAACACCGCCCCGGCACTGGACGGCCGGTTCGTCCAGGCCGGGTACGAGTTGCTGCGGACCGCCGCTGGTGTCACACGGACTTGACGGCTGGGCGGCTGGACGGCTGAACCGAATTGACGGTTGCGCCCCTGGACCGCCGGACGGCGATCAGACGGCGACGGCCTTGGCGCGGTCGGCGGCGATGTGCACGGCGAGACCGGCGAGCACGGTGCCCATCACGTAGCGCTGGATCCGCAGCCAGCCGGGGCGGCGGTTGAGGAAGGCCGCGATGCTGCCCGCGCTCAGCGCGATCAGGCCGTTGACGGTGACCCCGATCGCGATCTGGACCAGTCCCAGCACCAGACTCTGCACGGCGATGTGGCCACGCTCGGGGGCCACGAACTGGGGCAGCAGCGAGATGTACATGATGGCGATCTTGGGGTTGAGCAGACAGGTCAGGAAGCCCATCGTGAACAGTCGGCGCGGTGGGTCCGGCGGCAGCTGCTGCGGGGCGAAGACCGCCTCACCGCCCGGCTTGACCGCCTTCCAGGCCAGCCAGAGCAGGTACCCGGCGCCGGCCAGCTTGATCGCGGTGTAGAGGACGGGTACCACCGAGAACACCGCGGCCACCCCCGCCGTCACCGCGACCAGGTAGACCAGGAAACCGGCCGCGACCCCGATCAGCGAGATCAGCCCTGCGCGGCGGCCCTGCGCGATCGAGCGCGAGACCAGGTAGATCATGTTCGGCCCGGGCGACAGCGCCATGCCCAGGGCCACGGCGGCGATCCCGAGCGCGGCGTGGAGGTCCACGGCGGATGTCAACACGTCCATGTGAGGAGGCTAGGACGGGCCGCCGGGTCGATGCAATGATGACTTTGCCCTCGGTGCAATGGCTGGTGCGCCGCCGGGTGAGCGCCACCGCGGAGGCGGAGTCCCGGACGGGACCCGCACGGCTCAGGGAGGACCGACCGCCGATGGACGACTACCGCCTGATCGCCGACCTGATCGCCGCCGATATCGCGGACGGGCGGCTGCGGCCCGGGCAGCAGCTGCCGACCCAGCGCGCGTTCGCCCGCAGCAGGGGCATCGCCGCCTCGACGGCTGGACGCGTCTACCGGGAGCTGGCCCGGCGCGGTCTGACCGTCGGGGAGGTCGGGCGCGGCACCTTCGTCCGGGCCGGGCGCGGGCCGGAGGGCGCCCGGGTGGCGCTCGCGGAACCGGCCGCCTCCCCGGTGGACCTGGAGCTCAACTACCCCGTCGTCCCGGGACAAGCCGAGCTGCTGACGGGTGGGCTGGCGCCGCTGCTGCGGCCGGACGCGCTCGGCGAGGCCCTGCGGCCGGTCGGCGCGGCCGGGACGGACGCGGCCCGGCGGGCGTTCGCGGGACTGGTCTCGGCCGGGGCCTGGGAGGTCGAGGCGGAGCGGCTGCTGTTCGCCGGCAACGGGCGGCAGGCCGTCGCCGGGGCGCTGTCCGCACTGGTGCCGCCCGGACAGCGGCTGGGCGTGGAGGAGCTGACCTATCCGGTGGTCATGGCGGTGGCGGAGCGGCTGGGCATCGTGCTGGTACCGCTGGCCGTGGACGGGCACGGGCTGCTGCCGGATGCGGTGGCGGCCGCCCACCGGGCCGCACCGCTGCGCGCGCTGTACGTCCAGCCGCGCCTACAGAACCCGCTCGGCGCGAGTCTGTCGGACGAGCGGGCGGCGGCGCTGGCGCAGGTGCTGCGGCGGCTCGACCTGCCGGTGGTCGAGGACGCCGTCTGGTCCTTCCTGCGGCCCGATCTGACGCCGCTCGCCGCGCTCGCCCCGGAGCGGACCGTACTCGTGGACAGTCTCTCCAAGCGGCTCGCCCCGGGGCTGACCACGGGTTTCGCGGTCGTCCCGGCGGCGCTGCGCGAGCGGGTGGCGGGGGCGCTGCGCTCGGGCGGCTGGACACCGAGCGGCTTCGCGGTGGAGGCGGCGGTGCGCTGGATCGGGGACGGCACGCTGGCCTCGGTGGAGGCGGCGAAGCGGGCCGACGCGGTGGCCCGGCAGCTGCTGGCGCGCGAGGTGCTGGCGGGACAGCGGCTGCGGTCCGATCCTGGCTCGTACTACCTGTGGTGGGAGCTGCCGGCGGGGTGGCGGGCGGAGGCCTTCGTGGCGGAGGCGGCACGCGCCGGGATCTCGGTCACCCCCGCGGCGGCCTTCGCCGTCGATCCCCGGCGCTCACCCTCCGCCGTCCGGGTCGGGCTCGGTTCGCCGCCGCTGCCGGTGCTGGCGCGGGCGCTGGAGATGCTGCGGGCGTTGGCGGCGGCGGGGCCGGGCGGGGGCGGGGTGGGCGGACGACCGACAGATGACAGCTGACAGATTTCGAAATCTGTCAGCTGTTATCTGTTATCTGTTGGTTGTCATCTGTCAGCTGTCGGCTGACGACCGCCGACTGCCCGCCGTCAGCCGCCCGCCCCCCCGGACCGCCGTGTCCGCCGCCCCTCCCGCGCCGACCGCTCGCAGACGGCTCGCGGCCGTGGCGGCCAGCTGCGGGGCGAGCCGCGCCACGTCCCGGGAGCCGACCACCGCGATCAGGCTCGGCAGCACCCAGCGGACCGGCTGCATCCCCCGCAACCAGGCCTGGGCGTAGACGTGGGCGGACCGGCGGGCGATCCCCGCCACGATCCGGTCCACCGCGGGCTCCAGCGGATACGTCTTGTTCGCCGGCCACGGCAGCCGGGAGCGCATCTGCTTGAGCACCGCGTCCTCGTCGGCCCCGCGCACCATGTCCGTGTCGGTCCAACTCAGGTACCCGACCCCGACCTTGACCCCGCGATAGGCCACCTCGGCGCGGATCGAGTGGGCGAACGCCTCCACCCCGGACTTGCTGGCGCAGTACGCACTCATCAGCGGCGCGGGGGTCAGCGCGGCGAGCGAGGCGATCTGGAGCAGGTAGCCGCGGCTCTCGGCGAGCGCCGGCAGGAAGGCCCGCGCGGTGGCCACACTGCCGAGCAGGTTGACCTCGATGACCCGGCTGAACGCCTTGTGGTCGCTCTCGGCCAGCGGCCCGCCGAGGGCGATCCCGGCGTTGGCGACGACGGTGTCGATCCGCCCGTAGTGCTCCTGGACCAGCCGGGCGGTGTCCTCGAGCGCGTCGAGGTCGGTGACGTCCACCTCCCAGCTGGTCGCGGACGGGCCGCACTGCGCCGCGACGGCCTTCAGCTCCTCCGGTTCCAACCCCAGCAGGGCCACCTTGGCCCCGCGCCGGGCGAGTTTGCGGGCCAGCGACGCACCGACGCCGCGCGCGGCCCCGGTCACCACGACGACCTGCGCGGACAACGGCGGGATGGCGTTCATGCGACAGCGGTCCTCTCATCGGCGGAAGCGGGAACAACGGCGGTAACGGCAGCGGGAACGGTGGAGGACGCCACCGCCAGGTACGCCGAGGCCATCCGGTGGATCTCGGTGGCGATCTCCACCGGACGCTCCAGCGGGGACATGTGGCCGACCCCTGGCAGCAGCAACAGTCCCTGCGGGTCCTGGAGTTCGGCGACGATCCGGTGGGAATGCACCGGCGGGGTCAGCCGGTCGCCGGTGCCGACCACCACCGCCGTCGGCGCGGCGAGCCGGGCGAGCCCGGCGTGGATGTCCAGCCGGTCGAGCACCGCGGCCCAGTTGGCGCGGACGGCGGTCGGGCAGGCGTGCACGATCCGGGCCATCGCCTCGACCTGGCCGTCGGGCGAAGCCGGGCCCATGGTCGCGTACCTGAGCGCCGCCCGGCTGACCGGCGAGACCGGCCCGAGCGGCATCCGGGAACGCAGCAGCTGCCGGTGCAGGAAGCGCCGCAGGCCCCGAGCGCGTACGACCGGCGGCAGGACGGTGAGTTCGGCCACCAACTCGCCCGGCCCGGTGGAGATCAGAACGGCGGCGGCGATGCGCTCGGCGACCTCGGGACGGCCACCGGCGGCCATGATGGTCATCCCGCCCATGCTGTGCCCGGCCAGCACCGCCCGCTCCCCCTCCGGGAGGGTCCGCGCGAGCACCGCGGAGAGGTCCTCGGCCAGTGCCCGGGTCGAGTAGCGGACCCGGCTCGGCGGGGCCTCACTGTGCCCGTGGCCGCGCTGGTCGTAGGCCACCACCCGGTAGCGGTCGGCCAGTTGACGGATCACGGGGGCCCAGAAGGCGATCGAGCAGGTCCACCCGTGCGCGAGCACCACGGTGGGCGCGCCGGGCTGACCGTGCACCTCGACGTGCAGCCTTACGCCGTCCGCCGACCGTACGGTCAACTCCTCCACCGGCACCGGCGGTTCGTACTCGGCGGGCAGTTGGACGGGGCTCATGCGGAGACCTCCTGGACAGTGCGGGCGACGGTCGGCGCGGTGCGCATGATCAGCTCGTACTCGCCGAGGTCGACCTTGCGGGTGGCCCGGCGGAACGAGGTGGTGGAACCGGGCCAGAGCACGGTGTTCTTGCCGCTCGGGTCGAGGTACCAGCTGCGGCAGCCACCGGTGGTCCAGACCGTGCGGTCCATCCGGTGCTGGAGTTCGAGGTTCCACTGCCGCTGGGCGCGCGCGGTCGGCTGCATCGCGGTGGCACCGATCGATCCGAGCGTGGTCAGCGCGTCGATCATGTAGTTCAGTTGGGACTCGATCATCAGGATCATCGAGCTGTTGCCGAGGCCGGTGTTGGGGCCGATGACGAAGAAGAGGTTCGGGAAGCCGTGCACGGTCGAACCGCGCAGCGCCTCCATGCCGTCCTTCCACTCCTCCGCCAGGCTCGTTCCGTCGACGCCGAACACCCGGGCGCCGATGGGCATGTCGGTGACGTGGAAGCCGGTGCCGAAGACGATGGCGTCCACCTCGTGCTCGCTGCCGTCGGCCGCGACCAGTGTGGAACCGCGCACCTCGCGCAGCCCGGAGGCGACGACCTCGCTGTTCGCCGCCGCGAGCGCCGGGTAGTAGGTGTTGCTGAGCAGGATGCGCTTGCAGCCGATCCGGTAGTCCGGAGTGAGCTTGGCGCGCAGCTCCGGATCCCGGACACCCTGGGCGAGGTGGCGTTCGGCGATCTGCTGGACCAGCCGAAGCAGCCCGGGGCGGCGGACGAACGCGTCCACCTGCAGCTCGCGCAGGGCGAAGAGGGCGCCGCGGCGGACCTTCGCGGTGACCGGCAGGCGGCCGTGCAGCCACTTCTCCAGCCGGCTGATCTCGCGGTCGCTGCGCGGCAGCACCCAGGCCGGGGTGCGCTGGAAGACCGTCAGCTTGCCGACCCGCGGCTGGATCGACGGGATGATCTGGGCGGCGGAGGCGCCGGTGCCGACCATCGCGACGCGCTTGCCCGCCAGCTCGAAGTCGTGGTCCCAGCGGGAGGAGTGGAAGACCTTCCCGGGGAAGCCGCTCAGCCCGGGGAGGTCGGGGATCTGCGGGTCGGCGAGCGGTCCGGCAGCGGAGACGACGGCGTCGGCGGTCCACTGCCCGGCCGAGGTGGTGATCCGCCAGTGGGTCTGTTCGCTGTCCCAACGAGCTTCCAGCACTTCGGTGTTGAAGCGCAGGTGGGGACGGAGACCGAAGACGGTGGCGACCTTCTCCAGGTAGGCGCGGATGTCCGGCTGGCCGGAGAAGCTGCGCGGCCAGTCCGGGTTGGGCGCGAAGGAGAAGGAGTAGAGGTGCGAGGGCACGTCGCAGGCACAGCCGGGGTAGCTGTTGTCGCGCCAGGTGCCGCCGACGGAGTCCGCGCGCTCCAGGACCACGAAGTCGGTGATCCCGGCGCGGCGCAGCCGGACCGCGGCGCCGAGGCCGCCGAAGCCGGAGCCGATCACCGCCACCCGGACGTGCGGGACGGTCTCCTGCGCAGCGGCGGTGCCGGACGCGGCGGACGCGTCGGTCACGGCGGACGCGTCGGAACGGGGGCGCTTGCTGCTGGATGCCATGCGGCAACCTCCTGAGGGTGGGGCGGTGATCGTCGCGCTCTCCCGGGGCCGTCCGCCCCGGAACCTCCCGGGGCTCGCCTCCGGGACCCTGCCAATCGCGCCAGTAATCACTGGCACGGTTGGAGGGTAGCCCGTGCTGACACCGGATGGAAGAAGCGCGACGGCTCCGGTTCGGGGAACCTTCCGAGCCGACGGTCCTATGCTGATCGCCGTGGACAAGGTCAGAGCTGCCGCGGGCGACAGAAAACGCGAGTACCGGGTGGAGGAACTGGCCGAGGCGGCCGGAATCACCACCCGCACCCTGCGCTTCTACCGTGAGCGCAAGCTGCTCCAGCCGCCCCGCAAGGAGGGGCGCATCGCCTGGTACGGCGAGGAGCACCTGGCCAGGCTGCGGATGATCGGCGAGCTGCTCGAACGCGGCCACACCCTGGGCGGAATCGCCGAGCTGATCGGCGCCGGCGAGAGCGGGCGGGATGTCGCCGGCCTGATCGGGCTGGAGGCCGCCATCGTCGCGCCGTGGTCGGACGAGACCCCGGTGCGCCTGGACTGGGACGAGCTGAAGACCGCCTTCGGCGACCAGCTCACCGAGGAGAACGTCGCCGAGTCCATCGCCCAGGGCTACATCGCCGTCGAGGAGGACGGCATCACCCACGTCAGCCGTCGGCTGATGGACGCCACCACCGAGCTGGTGGCGGAGGGGGTGCCGCTCTCGGCCGTCCTGGAGGCCAGCCGGCGCACCGGGGAGCACGTGGACGCGATCGCCGAGATCTTCATCGAGGTGGTCAGCGAGCACCTGCTCAGCGCGCTGGCCGCCGACATCCCGCTCCCGCCCGGCGAGGCGGCCCGGCTCACCGAACGCGTCATGCGGGTGCGGCCGCTGGCCCGTACGGTCGCGGACGCCCAGTTCACCCTCGCGATGGACCGGCGGGTGCACGCCGAGTACGAGGAACTGCTGCGCCAGCGACGGGAGAACGGCTCCGAGGCGTAACCGGGCGGCCGTGCGGGCAGGGATTCCCGCGCCCCGCCCGCACGTTGGAGGTACCGCCGATGCCCCGACCGCTCAGCCGCCGCGCCGCCCTCGCTCTCACCGCGGGACTCGTCCCGGGGCTCGCTCTCGTCGCGTGCGGGCACGACTCCCCCGCGCCGGAGGGCAGTTCGTCCGGTTCCGGTGGCACCCGGACGGTTCGGCACGCGCGCGGCGAGAGCACCGTGCCGACGCGGGCGAGCCGGGTGGTGGCACTGGACACCGACGCGCTGGACTCGGTGGTCACCCTCGGCCTCAGCCCGGTCGGCGCCACCACCGTCAGCGCGGGCGCCGCCTTCCCCGCGTACCTGCCCGCCGAGCGGCTGTCCGGGACCAAGCCGGTCGGGGCCATCGGCCAGCCGAGCCTGGAGACGATCGCGGCGCTGCGACCGGACCTCATCCTGGGCAACCAAGTCCGAGACGACAAACGGTACGACGAACTGTCGAAGATCGCGCCCACCGTGCTCTCCAGGACCACCGGGCCGGCCTGGAAGGAGAACGTCCGGCTGCACGCCGAGGCGCTGGGCCGCCAGGCCGAGGCCGAGGCGGTGGACGAGGCGTACCGGGCGAAACTGCGGGACCTGGTCACCGCACTCGGCGGGCCCACCAGAACGGCGGCCACCCGGGCCGAGATGGCCCGGTTCCTGGCGGGATCGCCGACCAGGCTCTACCTGAACGACACCTTCGTCGGCTCGTTGTTCAAGGAGATCGGGCTCGGCCGGCCCGCCAACCAGGACAAACCCGGTTTCTCCCTGGAGATCAGCCCGGAGCAGGTGGACCAGGCGGCAGCCGACGTCATCTTCTACTCGGTGTACGGGGACGCGGCCAAGTCCGACCAGGGGAAGATCACCGAAGGCGCGCTCTGGAAGGATCTGGACGCGGTACGGAGCGGGCGGGTGTACCGGGTGGACGACAACCTGTGGATGCTCGGCATCGGGTACACCGGGGCCGGGCTGATCCTGGACGAGATCCGCAAGGACCTGGTGCCGGCGGGCGGGTGACGGGGGACAGCGGACGACGTTCAGCTGACGGATTTCAGATAACAGATGTTGAAATCTGTCATCTGAAATCCGTCACCTGTCACCTGTCACCTGCCCTCTGTCACCCGCCGCTCCTCCCCCCGCCGCTCGCCGCTCGTCACTGCGGACCGTACCGACCCGGCCGCAGGCGTCCGGTGCACGCCAGGAAGGTCACGAACGCCCCGAGGACGATCCAGCCGGGCCAGCCCCCGAGCGACATGGTGAGCGGGTCCAGCTCGGCCTCCGGGTCGGCGAACTCGCGGACCATCGAGACGCTCATGCTGCTCGTGAAGGTGTGCGCCAGCACCGCCGGGACCACCGACCCCGAGCGCAGCCGCAGCCAGGTGAAGACCGGCAGGACGAGCACACAGCTCACCGTCAGCGCGGGCACCGCCAGGTACCAGGGCCGTCCCGGGTACTGGCCGCCCATCAGCAGCGTCGGCAGGTGCCAGAGCGCGAAGGCCGTACCGGTGAGCACGTACGCCCGGACCAGCCCCGACTTGCCGCCTCCGTTCGAGCCCCGACCCACCTCGCCGAGCCGCAGCAGCCTCGGGAAGAGGAATCCCTGCCAGCCGACCTCCTCCCCGAAGAACAGCGGCAGCGAGAGCACCATCCCGATCACACCCTGGACCGCCCACGTGCCGACCCGCCCCGCGTCCAGCGAGCCGAACCCCGCGAACGGGTAGCTGCCCAGCAATGAGCCGAGCACCAGTGTCGCCGCCGTCAGCCCGCCGAGCACCCCGAGCGGAAGCAGACAGGCCCGAAGCGCGCGGCCCCGTGGCCGGGGCCAGCGCAGCGCGAGCGCCTCCCGCACCCCGCCGGCCCCGCCCCCGTCCCGGCCTCCGCCCCCACGCCCGCCACGCCCGCCACGCCCGCCACGCTCGACGAAGCGGACGACCAACAGCGCCGCCAGCGCCGGGGCCAACATCGCTGCCCCGATGCAGAGTTGCTCCAGGTCACCGGTCTCCTCCCGGGCATCGGCCCGCCGGTAGCCGGCGGCGAGCAGTGGCGCCATGGCCGCCCACATCCCGGCATAGGCGAGCACCAGGTAGACCAGCAGCGCACGTCGTCGGACGGCGTTCGGCGGAGTTTGCTTCAGTAACGTCATGCCGGGGACGCTACGGAAACGGCGAACGCCTCCGGAAGCACGTGCGCTGCCGCTCGGAGGAGCTGTCCGCTGCCACCCCGATGGTCGAGTTTTCTGGGTGTACGGAGGCCTTCCGGATGTGCTGGTCCCCGTCCATTCCACGCCGCCCACCGCACCCGCGGTCCCGGCACGATTCCGCCCGGGCGCGGAGCGGGCCCGCCCGGGCGCAACAGCCGGCCGCCTCCTGCCGGCATGACCTCACCTCATGAGCTGCACGACCAACGAAATTGACGTATCGTCAGGCAGCACGGCAGCAGGGGCGACGGTGGTCCGCTCACCGTCGCCCCGCCGCGTTCCCCGCCGGCCCGGCACCCACGGCCCGGCGGGGGCCTCGATCTGGCGTTTCCCGGGCCGGAACCCGATCGGTCCAGGCTCCGGTCCGACTCGGTTCCGGGTTCGACTCAAGCCCGATGTCCCGGCTCGAACCCGAAGTCTCGGCTCAAGTCCGAGGTCTCATCGGAACCTTCGGAACCACCTGGACTACCCGAACTGCCCGGACTACCTGAACCGTTAGGGCTCCCTGAACCGTCCAGGAAGCCCGGGAAGCCGGCGCCGGCTCAGTTGACGTTGACCGCCGTCCAGGTGGCGGCGACCGCGTTGTACTCCGCGCTGCCCGAGCCGTACAGGTCCGCAGCCGCGCTGAGGGTGCCCGCCCGGGCGCCCGCGTAGTCGGTGGTGGAGGTGAAGTAGGTGGTCAGCGCGCGGTACCAGATCTGCGCCGCCTTGTCCCGGCCGATGCCCGCGAGCGTGGAGTTGTCGTACGTCGGGCTGTTGTAGCTGAACCCGTTGATCGTCTTCGCGCCGCTGCCCTCGGACAGCAGGTAGAAGAAGTGGTTCGCCACCCCGGACGAGTAGTGGACGTCCAGGTTGCCGACGTTCGCGTCCCAGTAGTCCGCCGAACCGCCGTCCTTGCTCGGCTGGTCCATGTAGCGCAGCGGGCTGCCGTCGCCGCGCAGGTTGATCAGCTCGCCGATCCAGTAGTTCGGCGGGTTGGAGGGCAGGTTGGCGTACCACTCGACCATCGTGCCCATGATGTCCGAGGTGGCCTCGTTGAGGCCGCCGGACTCGCCCGCGTAGTTGAGGTTGGCGGTCGCGGCGGTGACGCCGTGGCTCATCTCGTGGCCGGCCACGTCGATCTCGGTGAGCGGGGCGGTGTTGTTGGCGCCGTCGCCGTACGACATGCAGAAGCAGCTGTCGTCCCAGAAGGCGTTGACGTAGTTGGAGCCGTAGTGCACCCGGCTCAGCGCGCCGACGCCGTCGTTGCGGATGCCACTGCGACCGAAGGTGCTCTTGTAGAAGTCCCAGGTGGTGGCGGCCCCGAACTGGGCGTCCACGGCGGCGGATTCGCGGTTGTTGACGGTGCCGTCGCCGAAGCTGTCGCTGGTGTTGGCGAACACCGAACCGCTTCCGCTGGTGCCGTTGTTGAGGTCGCTGGTGGACTGGCCGCCGCGGGTCGCGTCGTTCAGCTGGTACTGCGAGCCGCTCTGGGTGGTGGTCAGCGGGACCTGGCCGACGAAGACGCCGTTGCCCGTGCCGGTGGCGGTCTCGATCGTCTCGTGCGTGGCGAGGACCCGGCCGTCGGCGGCGTCGGTGACCAGGATCTGGCGGCTCGGGGTGCCGTCGGCGCGCACGCCCTCGACCGTGGTGCGGTACGCCAGGCGCGGGTTGCCGTCGGTGGCCCAGACCACCAGCTCGGCCCGGCCGGCCGGCTGGACCTGGGTGAGCGGCGACTCGTCGGCGTCGGTGGTCACGCCGACGGTGGCCTTGACCGTCCCGGTGACCTGCGCGGCGGCCTGGGCAGCGGCGATCTTCGGGGTCGTGCTCGGCAGCGCGATCCGCGCGGCGACGGCCTTGTCGACCGACTTCACCGACCCGTCGGCCTTCTGGTGGACGACCAGGTCGCCGCCGATCACCGGCAGGCCCGCGTAGGTGCGCTCGAAGCGCAGGTGACGGGTGCCGTCCTTGTCCACCACCGCGTCCTTGGCGACGAGTTGTTCCTTGTCGCCGAGCTTGAGCGCCTTGGCGAGCGGGCCGGCCTGACCCGCCGCGAGCTTGAGCACGGCCGCGTGCTGCTGGGCGGACTGGGCCTGCAACGAGGAGGGGGCGGGAGCGGCCTGGGCGGCGGTGCTCGCCTGGATCACACCGGTCAACAGGGCCGTGGCCGAAAGTACGGCGACGGCCGCGAGCTTACGCTTCACGTACGAGTCCTTCCGGGAAACCGCGTCTGGGCGGCGCGGTCGCACCGCGTCCCGGGGAGCCGGGTCGGCACCGTGGGGCGGGACGGGCGCTGACGTGCTGGAACCCCGTGCGGTCGAGCGGCTCGCCACCGAGGGGTGGGGGTGGGGGCTACCGCTGGGGGGTGATCAGAAGCATGACAATCCAGCAGGTGAATTGACAGGCCTGCTTCAGCGATTGGCCAGGTCCCGCCATTGGGTAAAGAGCCTCCAATCGACGGGCGAACCAGGACAATCCGCCGCATCCCGCCAAGGACTCCCGACCGACCGACGGCCGACCGCCTGCGTCGACGGGCGCGCGCCCGTCGACCATCGGTACGACGAGCGGAGCCCGAGGCCGTCCGACCCTCGATCGACTTTTACATGTGTGTAGATGACTCCATACGCGCCCTTGACGTCCGGGTGGCGAGGTTCCGCCACCCGGACCCCGTTGCCGGCCGGCAAGGTGTCTGCTAGTCAACCGCCCGACGCCGTCGCCGCAGCCACGCCGCAGCGCAGCCAGACGGCTGCGCGGCCACGCGGCTACACCGCGCGCGACTTCGCGGATCGCGGCTCCGCGAGCCGCCGCTCCAGGCCCGCCCGGCAGGACGGCCACTCCCTGTCCGTGACCGAGAAGATCGCCGAGTCCCGCAGCTTCCCGTCCTCCCCCGACACCCGGGACGGAGCCGAGTTCCGCAGCACGCCCTCGAACGTCGCCCCGGACTTCGCGATCGCCGCCCTCGAACGGCCGTTGCGGGCATCGGTCTTGAGGTCGACCCGGCCGACCCGCCACACCTCGAAGGCGTGCCGGTAGAGCAGGTACTTGGCCTCGGTGTTCAGCCCGCTCCCCTGCGCCGAGGCCGCGAGCCAGGTGAACCCGACCTCGATCGCGAACAGCGACCCGTCGTCGGGCCGGCGGCGCGGGTCACAGAAGGACGTCGCCCCGACCACTCGGCCGGACGCCCGGTCCACCTGTGCGTACGGGACGAGCAACCCCGCCTCCCGGCGCGCGAGTTGGACTCCGACGTAGTCGCCCACCCGGTCCGCCGAGGGCACCCAGGTGTATGTGTAGCCGCTGCGGTCCTCCTCCGCGGCGGCCGCGAGACCGTCCGCGTGCCCATGCCCCAACGGCTCCAGCCGGACGAGCCCTCCCTCCAGCAAAGGGCCTTCGAGCAACAGCGGTGCGGTGGCCTCGGAGTCCACGGATCCCCCTTCACGACAACGGTGGTGATCCCGCCAGCCTCCCAGGCCGACGACCCGCCGCGCCGCCGCATTCCACCCCTCGGATGCCCTACGCCCACTCGGCCCCGATCACTGGAGCCGCCACTCCTGGGCGGTGTTGCCGGGGGTGCAGGCGACCATGGTGACCGCGACACCGGACCCGTTGTTGGTCATGCAGGACTGGTTCTGGTAGTCGCCGAGTGTGTACGAGCCGGACGAACCTCCGGTCCTGACAGTCCAGTTGGTCAGGAAGCTGAACCCACCGCTCAGGACGACCTTCCCGTCCATCGTCTGGACCATCTGCGGGCCGCCGTTGTTGCAGGCGTTGAAGAGGATCCACATGCCGGGATTGGTCGAGCGCACCCAGCCGTACTGCGCGTGACCGCCGACCACGATCGGGTTGTCGCCGTTCAGGTTGTCGTCGCGCATACCGATCGCGCGGCCGTCCTTCACGCTGACGACGGTGCTCCAGCTGGTCCCGCCGCAGGAGGGCGGTCGACCCGGGTTCTGCTGGGCGCCGGCGGTACCGCCACCGGTCGGCTGGGCCGGGGGCTGCGGGTTCTGGTTGGCGGGCGGGTTGGCCGGGTTGGCCGGATTGGCCGGGTTTCCGCCGCCGGGCTGGTTCGCCTGCCCGGCCGACGACCCGCCGCCGGCCGCGCCCGCGCCACCGGTCCGGCTGCCGCCAGCACCGCCGGCTCCCTGGCCGCCGGCTCCCTGACCTGAGGCGCCCTGGCCCGCGACCGGGACCTGCGGCTGGTTCTGGGCGGGACCGGGCGTCGGCTGGTCCGCGCCCGGGGTGGCCGCCGATGTGTCGGTCGGCGCCGGGGCAGCGGTCGCGGTACCGGTCGCGGGCGTCGGGGCGGCTGCGCCCGGGTTCGCGGGTGCGGTGACCACCACGGTCGGCTGGGCGGCGGGCGGCGAGGCCGCGTCGGAGCCGCCGGGTGCGCGGTCGACCAGCAGGACGGTCGCCGTGCCCATCGAGATGACGACCGGAATGACGATCGGCACCAGCAGGGTGCGCCGCGACCGCCGACGGCCGGGGTCGGTCGGCGCCTGCGCCTCCACCCGCCCGACCTCGTCCGGGACCGGGACCGGGACCGGGGCGCTACCCGCGACGGGCGCCACCACGGCACCGCCCTCGGCCGGTCCCGTCACCGCGCCCTTCGGAGGCCCCGCAACGGCGCCGCCCGTGCCCGCCGCCTCGGCGCCCGGCCCGAGCCGGATGGTCCGGCTGTCGGCCGACCCGGACCGCGCCGCCGCCCGTTCGCCTCCACCGCCGCCCTCCCCCACGAGCGCCGCGAGCGCCGCACGCGCCGCCGCCGCCATCTCGGCGGCGTTTGCGTACCGCTCCTCGGGCTTCTTGGCGAGCGCCCGGGCGACCAGTTCCCGCACCGGCGCCGGGAAGGTCTCCGGCAGCGCCGGCACCGGCTGGTTGACGTGCTTGAGCGCGATCTGGAGCGGCCCGTCACCGGAGTACGGCGGCTCGCCGACCAGCAGCTCGTAGCAGACCACACCGATCGAGTAGAGGTCGGTGGCCGGCCCGAGGCTCGCGCCCTCGGCCTGCTCCGGGGACATGTAGAGCGCGGTGCCGATGATCGCGAACGGGGCGGTGAGCTTGGTGCTGGCGAGGGCCCGGGCGATCCCGAAGTCGGTGATGGCCACCCGGCCGTCGGCCCGCACCATCAGGTTGGACGGCTTGACGTCCCGGTGCACGATCTCCCGCTGGTGCGCGATGTGCAGCGCGTCCAGGGCACCCGCCGCCAGCTCGAGGGTCCGCTCGATGCCCATCGGGCCGGTGTCCTTGAGTACCCGGTCCAGCGGACGGCCGTCGATCAGCTCCATGACGATGTAGGCGCACCGCTCCTCGCCCTCCCCGCCGCTCTCGCCGTAGTCGTGGACGCCCACCACGCCGGGGTGGTCGACCGCGGCGACCAGCCGGGCCTCACGGCGGAAGCGCTGGGCGGAGGTGTCGTCCTCCAGCAGCTCCGAGCGCAGGATCTTGACCGCGACCTGCCGCGCCAGCACGGTGTCCTCGGCCCTCCAGACCGACCCCATCGCGCCGCCGCCGATCTTCTCGACCAGCTCGTACCGCCCGCCGAGCACGGTGCCCGCGCCGCCGTTCATACCCCTGCTCCCCCTGTGTCGTGACCCGCCCCGACGGGTCGTCGGCACACAGTGTGCCAGAGCGTGTCACAGCGTCAGCAGTCGGAATTCAACAAGGAACTGATCGCTTGTCGTCAGTTCTCCAGACAGCTTCGGACTTGGTCCACGCAATCCCCGACAGCCTCGGTGACGGCCTGCGGCCGGTCGGCCTGGATGGCGTGACCGGCGCCGCGCACCAGGCGGTGCGTGCCCCGGACGGCACCGTCCGCGACGGCCGCCTGCATCGCCGTCCAGCGCGAGCGCATCCCCCGGGGCAGCCCGTCGGTCGCGCTCAGGACCACCAGCGGCACCTCCGGCGGCCTCGCGGCGGAGCGGCTCCGCCGGACCTCCCGGACGACGGAGGCCGTCATCCGCTGCTCGGCGAGAATGGTCCGGCGCTGGTGCCGGTGCGCGACCTCGGCCGCCTCCGCCCGTCCCAGCGGCTCCACCGGCCAGACCGTCGGCTCCGTCGGCTGCGGCTCCTTCGACGCCTGAGCCGCCCGAGCCGCCCGGTACAGCCAGATCCGGTTCAGCACGGACTCCGCGACCCGGATGGACCGTGGCTGGAACTCCTCGTGCGCCGGGTCCACCAGCACCAGCCCGGCCACCAGCTCCGGCCGCAGCCAGGTGAGGAGTTGGGCCAGCTGACCGCCCCAGCTGTGCCCCACCAGGAGGACCGGGCCCGCGTCCAGGTGCTCCACCAGAGCAGTCAGATCGGCGATCTGCCCGTCCAACGTCGGAGTCGCGGTGTGACCGGGCTCGCTGGCTCCGAGCCCGGCCCGGTCGTACGCCACGACCCGCCCGTACTCGGCGAGTTCGGGCAGCACGGGGACCCAGGTGAGCGAGGAGGAGCCGGCGCCCGCGATCAGGACCACCGGCACGACGCCGCCCCGGCCGGCCTCCACCCAGCGCAACGCCCGTCCGCCACGGTCCAGTTCGCCGGTTCTGACGCCGTCCGGTACGTGCTCTCCCAGCGCCCGCGCGATCGCGTCGCGGACGCCCCGCAGGTCCGGGCCGAACGGCGCTCCCCGCCCGCTCCTCCTGCTGTTCATGAGTGATCCCCCCGGATCCGCCGGTTCGACCGGCCGGTCGGACCCGCGAAGCCTACGGGGCCGGTGAGGCCTGCGGGGCCGGTGAGGCCTGCGGGGCCGGTGAGGCCCGCGAGTCGACCTCAGGCCGGCAGAACGCGCTTGAGCAGTGCGAGCAGCGCCTCCCAGTGGCGCTCGTCGGCGGCCGCATCGTAGCGGGTCGTGTCGGCCTGGGTGTAGCCGTGCGGGGCACCGGGGTAGACCTCCGCCCGGTACCGGACACCTGCGGCGGTGAGGGCCGCCGCGAGCCGGTCGATCTGCTCGGGCGGTAGCGAGGGGTCCTGGTCGGCGTGGCCGAAGTACAGCTCGGCGGTGATCCGGTCGGCGCCCAGGTGCGGGCTGTCCGGGCGGTCGGTGGCGAGACCGCCGCCGTGGAACCCGGCCGCGACGGCGATCCGGTCCGGGTGGCTGGCGGCCGTGCGCAGCGCCAGCAGGGCGCCACGGCAGTAGCCGGTCAGGCCGACCGGGCCGTCCTGGACCAGTGGGGACTCGGCGAGCCAGCGCAGGTACGCGTCCGCGTCGCGGGCGGTCGCTTCCGGCGTGAGGGTGTCGAGCAGCGGGCCGATCCTGGCGAAGAGTTCGCCGACCTGCTCCAGGTCGATGAGCTCGGGCAGTTCGACGACCGGCGCGCGGCCGTTGCGGTAGTAGGCGTTGGGGACGATCACGGTGTATCCGGCCGAGGCCAGCCGGTCGGCCATCCGTTCCAGTTGCGGCCGGAGGCCGAAGCCGTCCATGTAGAGGATGACGCCCGGGTGGGCCCGACCGTCATCGGGGTGGGCGAGGTAGGCGTCGGCAGTGCCGTCCGCCGTCGGGATGTCTACGAGGGTTCCGCGCACGGGCATGGTGAGGGCGCTCCTTCCGTTCATGCGGCAGCGTAGCCGGTGGGCCCGCCGCTCGCTGTCCACCGCCCGATCTTTGTCGCCCGTCGTTCACCCGGCCGCTTCTCGTCACGGTGTGCCCATGGGGAACGCCCAAGTGGTGCGGGCGCGTTGAGCGGACATGGGGTTGATCGTGGGTGTGGCGGCAGCGGTCGCGGCGGCACTGGGGCTGGTGCTGTTGGCGTCATGGCAGGTCTGGGACGAGTCCTCGTCGCGGCCGCGGCACCGCGGGCCGGGGGTGGGAGGGGGTGTCGGCGGGATGGAGGAGCTGCACGCGCTGTTCAGCTCGGGCAAGCGGATACAGGTCGAGCAGAAGCGGGAGCGGCTCGTGCTGCGGGACGACGCGCGGGCCGGAGCGCCGCCGCACTTCGGCGTGGACCTGGACCGGGGCGTGGCGGTGCTGCGCGGCGGGATCGGGACCGAGGACGGGAACGGGAACCGGGAGGGAGCGACCCCCCGGGTTCTCCGGGAACCGGGGCCTCAGGCCTCCCAGGTACGGGAGCAGAGCACCAGCCGGTAGCCGTCCGGGTCGGACACCGTCACCCCGAACTCGTCCCAGTAGGGGTTGTGGGATTCCACCCGGGTGCCGCTGGCCGCCTCCAACCTGGCGACCAGGGCCTGGTCCACCGGGGCACCGAGGTAGACGACGAACAGGTCCTCCACCGTCGTCTGAATTCCGTCGGCCGTCAACTGTCCGCCGCCCGCCGTCCCCCGGTCCGCCGCCGCCCCCTCGCCCCACTCATGGGAGAGTGGTAAGCAGCGAAGGGAGCGCGAACGTGCTGATGGACAAGGTGGCGGAGATACTCGCCGAGGCGTCGGCCGAGGCGGTGGAGCCGCGCTTCCGGGCGCTGGCCGCCGGTGAGGTGATGGAGAAGGCACCCGGCGAGATCGTGACGGTCGCCGACCGCGAGGCCGAAGCGATCATCGCCCGCCGACTGCACGAGCTGCTCCCCGTCCCCGTGGTCGGCGAGGAGGCCGTCGCCGCCGACCCGTCGCTCGCCATGGCCCTCCACGACGAGCCCGCGGCCTGGCTGGTCGACCCGGTCGACGGCACCGCCAACTTCGTCGCCGGCCGCCCCGAGTACGCCGTGATGTGCTCCCTCGTCCGCTCCGGCAGGACCGTCGCCTCCTGGATATGGCAGCCCGCCACCGCCACCGCCTACTGCGCCGAACTGGGCTCCGGCGCCTGGCGCGACGGAGTGCGCCTGACCCGCCCGCCGGCCCCGAAGGACGTCGCGAAGCTGCGCGGCTCGGTGAAGAGCCGCTATCTCGACGCCGAGCACCGCCGCAGACTCCAGGACAACATCGCGTCCTTCGGTGACATCTCCCCCGGTCGGCACGCCGCCGGGATCGAGTACCCGGACGTCGTCGAGGGCCGCTTCGACTTCCTCCTCTACTGGCGCACCCTCCCCTGGGACCACGCCCCGGGCTCCCTCCTGGTCACCGAGGCCGGCGGCGTCTCCGCCCGCCCGGACGGCGTCCCCTACCGCCCCGAGGCCCCCGGCTGCGAGGACGGCCTCCTGGTCGCCGCCGACCCCGACACCTGGGAGCTCACCCGGTCGATCCTGCTGAGCGACTGACCCGGACCCGCCCTCACGACCCGGCCTGCCGGCCCCGGCCCACCAACTCAGGTCCGCCTACCCGCCGGCCCCGACCCCGCCAGCCCGGCCAGCCCCGCCAACCCCGCCAGCTCCGCCGGCCCGGCCCGACTACCCGGCGCGTTCACCCGCCACCGTGCGGCCGGCGCCCACCACCGCCCGCAGCAGCGCGCCGACCTCCCCCGCCGTGGCGTGCGGGTTCAGCAGCGTGAGCTTCAGCCGGACCCGCCCCGGACCGTCGCCCGGAAGCTCGGTGCGGCCGACCACCGCCCGGCCGGTGCGCAGCAGCAGGCGCCGCAGCCGGCCGTTCAGCTCGTCCAGCGCCACCTCGTCCGTCACCCCCGGTGGCCGGTAGCGGAAGAGGAGGGCGGTGAGTACGGGCTCGGCGTGGAGTTCGAGCGCCGGTTCGGCACGGACCGCGTCGGCGGCGGCCAGGGCGAGGTCGTGGCAGCTGTCGACCAGCCGCCCGAGTCCCTCGCGCCCGAGGGTGCGCAGGGTGACGGCGAGCTTGAAGGCGTCGGCGCGGCGGGTGGTGCGCAGCGAGCGGCCGAGCAGGCTGGGGTAGCCGGCCTGCTCGTCGTCGATCGGGTTGAGGTACTCGGCACGGCGGGCGAGCGAGGCGTAGGTCTCGGCGCGGCGCACCAGGAAGATCCCGGCCGCGGCCGGCTGCCAGCCGAGCTTGTGCCAGTCGAGGGAGACCGAGTCGGCGCGGGCGATGCCGTCGAGCAGCGGGGCGAGCCGGTCGGAGAGCAGCGCCCCGCCGCCGTACGCGGCGTCCACGTGCAGCCAGGCGCCGTGGCGTCCGGCGAGGTCGGCGGCGGCGTTCAGCGGGTCGACGGCGCCGGTGTCGGTGGTGCCCGCGGTGGCGACCACGGCGATGGGGGTCCGTCCGGCCCGGCTCGCCTCGGCCAGTGCCCGCGCCAGTTCGTCCTGCCGCATCCGCAGCCTTCGGTCGACCGGGACGGGGATGACGGCCCGCTCGCCGAGGCCGAGCAGGGCGGCGGCGCGCTGGACGGAGAAGTGCGCGGCCTCGGAGGCGAGGATGCACGGCCGGGCGCCGGCGGGGATGCCGTCCAGTTCGACGAGGCCGTCGAGCTTCCGGTCGCGCGCGAGCATGAGTCCCATGAGGTTGGACTCGGTGCCGCCGGAGGTGAGGACTCCGGCGGAGCGCTCCGGGTCGTAGCCGACCAGCCCGGCGAGCTCGGCGAGCAGCGCGCTCTCCAGGGCGGTGGCGGCCGGGGCCTGGTCCCAGGAGTCCTGGGAGGGGTTGAGGGCGCTGACCGCGAGGTCCGCCGCGGCGGCGACGGCGAGCGGCGGGCAGTGCAGGTGTCCGGCGCAGGCCGGGTCGGCGGGGTCGGTGGCACCGTAGGCGAGGAGTTCGGTGAGCCTGGCGAGCGCGGCGGGCCCGTGGCCGGTGGCCAGCGTCTCGTCGACGAGCGCCGCGATCTCGGCCGGGCTGCCCGCGGGTAGTGGTCCGGAGCGCCTGGCGATGCCCGCTTCCAGGGAGTCGAGGACGGTGGCCAGCAGCGGTCCGAGCGCTCCCGGCCCGGCCGCACCGCCGGCCAGGGCGTCCGTCGCGATGCCGCCCCCGGGAAGCTCGACGGGGCCGGTCCCGGTTCCGGCCCCGGAACCGGTCCCGCTCACCGGTGCCCCCGGGCCGCCGACCCGCCCATCGAGGAGGTCGCCGGGCCGGACGCCGAACCGCCCACCGGGCCTGGCGTCGAACCGCGCCCCGGGCCGGATGCCGGGCCGTCGGCCGAGGCCGCCGCGATCGCCTCCGCGAGTCGCTCCAGCACCGCCGCCACCTGCTCGTCCGTGATGGTGAGCGGCGGGAGCAGTCGCAGCACCGCGTCGTGGCGACCGCCGAGCTCGACGATCAGGCCGCGCGCCAGGCACGCCTCGCGGACCCGCACCGCGAGCGCCGGGTCCGCCGGCCGGGCGCCGCACCCGTCGGGCTCGGCCGCCGGGTCGACCAGCTCGACGCCGAGCATCAGCCCGCGTCCGCGCACGTCGCCGATCACCGGCAGTTCGGCCGCGAGCTCGCACAGCCGGGCCGCCATCCGCTCTCCGACGGCGGCGGCCCGCTCGGCCAGCCCGTTCGCGGCGACGTGGCGCAGCGTCGCGGCGCCGGCGGCCATGGCGAGGGTGTTGCCGCGGAACGTCCCGGTGTGGGCGCCGGGCCGCCAGCCGTCGTAGTCCTCGCGGTAGACGACGACGGCGAGCGGCAGGCTGCCGCCGATGGCCTTGGAGAGGACCATCGCGTCCGGCACGATGCCGCTGTGCTCGACGGCCCACATCGCGCCGGTGCGGCCGACCCCGGTCTGCACCTCGTCCACGATCAGCGGGATGCCGCGCTCGGTGGTGATCCGGCGCATCGCGCGCAGCCAACCGTCGGGGGCCGGGACGACGCCGCCCTCGCCCTGGACGGCCTCCAGGATCATCGCCGCGGGCGCCACCACGCCGCCCGAGGGGTCGTCGAGCAGGCGCTCCACGTAGGTCACGCCGAGGTCGGCGCCCGCCTGGCCGCCGACCCCGAACGGGCAGCGGTACCCGTACGGGTACGGCAGCCGGGCGACCTCGCCGCCGCTCGGCAGCGGCTCCTTGACGGCGACGCTGCCGGTGAGCGCGAGGGCGCCGGCGGTCATGCCGTGGTAGGCGCCGGTGAAGGCGAGCGCCCCGGAGCGGCCGGTGGCGGTCTGCATCAGTTTGAGCGCGGCCTCGACGGCGTCCGTCCCGGCCGGTCCGCAGAAGTGCACCCGGGCGCGGGCCGCGAACTCCGCGGGCAGGCTCTCGAACAGCGCGCTGGTGAAGTCGTCCTTCTCGGCGGTGGCGAGGTCGAGCAGGTGCAGCGGGGCGCCGCTGTCGAGGGTGCGGCGGATCGCTTCCAGCACGACCGGGTGGTTGTGGCCGAGGGCGAGCGTGCCGGCGCCGGAGAGGCAGTCCAGGTAGCGGCGCCCGTCGGCGCCCTCGACGGTCATGCCGTGGGCGCGGACCGGGACGATCGGGAAGGAGCGGGCGTATGTTCTGGCGGCGGACTCGCGGACGCGCTGACGGCGCAGGATGGCTTCACCGGCGTCCAGGGCTCCGGAGGTGGCCTGGGCGGGTACGGCAGCAAGCGACACGAGAAACCCCCAAGGGAAGTTAGGTAAGCCTAACTTTACCGCCATTGACCTGGCAGAATGCCGCCGGGGCCCCTGGAACCACCCGCGCGAGTGAACCTCCCCCGGCTCTCCCAACGAGCGCCGTACGAAGAGGTCACGCCCCTGGTAGTGCGCGGAGACGTCAGCCCCTGCTCCTCCACCGGTAGCAGAGCTCCGGCCGCCCGACGCTCCCGTACTGCGGCTCCCGCACCGCGCATCCGGTGTCCACCAGGTGCTCCAGGTAGCGCCGCGCGGTGATCCGCGAGACCCCGGCGGCAGCACCCGCGGCCGCCGCCGAGAGGCCGGTGGCCGCCTCGCGCAGAACGGACGCGACGCTGTCCAGGGTGGGCGCGCTCAGCCCCTTGGGCAGGGTGGTGCGCTCCGGCGCGCGGAGCAGGGCGAACGCCTGGTCGACCTCCTCTTGTCCGGTCGCCTCGCCGGTGCGTCCGAGACTGTCCCGGTAGCGGGCGTAGCGCTCCAGGCGGTCGTGCAGGGCGGCCGCGCTGAACGGTTTCAGCAGGTACTGCACCACGCCCGCGGAGACCGCCTGCCGGACCATGCCGAGATCCCGGGCCGAGGTCACCGCGATGATGTCGGTGCTGTGGCCGGCCGCGCGCAGGGTGCGGCAGAGCTGAAGGCCGTGGCCGTCCGGCAGGTAGAGGTCGAGCAGGGTGAGATCGACGGGCGCCCCGGCGGCGCGGGCCCGGTCGAGGAAGCGCAGCGCGTCGGCACAGCTGTGGACCGTCCCCGCGGCATGGAAGCCGGGCTCGCGCCGGACGTACAGGGTGTGCGCGGCGGCGGCCACCGGGTCGTCCTCGACCACCAGGACGGAGATCCCCGCGGTGACGCCGATGTTGTCCGCGGCGCCGCTCACAGCAGGGCCCCTTCCCGATCCCGGACGGCGGGTTCTCCCGCCCGGTCGGCCGGCTCCCGCGCCCCGCCGCCCGGCTCCCCGACCCCGCCGTACGGTTTCCCGGCCCCACCGTGCGACTCCTGTGCCCCGCCGCCCGACTCCCCGGGCCGACCCGTCAGCGGCAGCCGCACGGTGAGCACCGCGCCGCGGTCCCGCCCGACCTCGACCGTGCCGCCGTTGCGCCGGGCGGTCTGGGCGACGAGCGCCAGCCCGAGTCCGTGCCCACGACCGTCCTGCTTGGTGCTCCAGCCGCGCCGGAACACGTCCTCGACCACGCCCGGGTCGATCCCCGCCCCGGTGTCGGCCACCCTCAGCAGGAGGCAGTCCCCGACCACCCCCACCCCGTCTCCGGCGCCGTCCCGGGCGTGGTCCCGGGCGTGGTCCCGGGCGTCGGCGATCCGCGCCGTGACGGTGACCTCCGGTGGAACGGGGCTCTCCGCCGCACCGGCGATGGCGGCGTCCACGGCGTTGTCGATCAGATTGCCGAGCAGAGTGATCAGGTCCCGCGCGCCGAGCCCGGGCGGCAGCACCCCGTCGTCGATCCTGCTGTCCTCCGTGAGGGTCAACTCCACACCCCGCTCGGCGGCTTGGGCCGCCTTGCCGAGCAGCAGCGCGGCGAGCACCGGCTCGGTCACCGCCGCGACCACCCGGTCGGTGAGCTGCTGGGCGAGTTCGAGTTCAGCTGTGGCGAACTCCACCGCCTGCTCGTGGCGGCCGAGTTCGATCAGCGAGACCACCGTGTGCAAGCGGTTGGCGGCCTCGTGCGCCTGCGCGCCGAGCGCATCGGTGAAGCCACGGACCGAGTCCAACTCACCGCTGAGCGCCTGGAGTTCGGTGTGGTCCCGGAGGGTGACCACCCGACCGAGGCCCGCACCGGCACCGGCACCGGCACCCGCACCCGCACCCACACCCACACCGATCGTCGAGGTGTTCAGCACCACGACCCGCTCGGCGGTCAGGTGCACCTCGTCCCGGACTGGCCCCGCCCCCAGCACGGCCGCCACCAGCACCTCCGGCAGGCCGAGCTCCACCACCGGCCTCCCGTCCAATTCGCCCGACAGGCAGAGCAGTTCACGGGCCGCGTCGTTGCACAGCACCACCCGGTCCGAGCGGTCCAGCAGCACCAGCCCCTCACGCACCGAGTGCAGGGTGGCCTGGTGGTACTCGTAGAGGTGGCTCAGCTCGTCCGGCCCCATCCCGTGGGTGTGCCGCCGCAGACGGGAGTTGGCGAGGTAGGTGCCGACGGCGCCGACCGCGAGCGCGGCCACCGCCACCCCGACCAGTGCCAGCAGCGGGCCGCTCAGCCGCGCGGAGATCGACTCCACCGTGAGGCCCACGCTGACCAGCGCGACCACCTGGTGCCGGTCGTCCCACACCGGGGTGACCACCCGCACCGACGGACCGAGCGTGCCGGTGTACGTCTCGGTGCGGGTCCGCCCGGCGAGCGCCTGGTCGATGTGCCCGAGGTAGGTCCGGCCGATCTGCTCGGGCAGCGGGTGGGTCCAGCGCACGCCGTCGGTGTCCATGACGGTGATGAAGGAGACCCCGGTGTCCGCCCGCACCTGCTCGACGTAGGGCTGGAGCGCCGGGGTCGGATCCGCTCCGGTGACCGTGGCCCGGACGGACGGCGAGTCCGCGACGGCATGCGCCACCGCGGCCACCTGGCGACGGGCGGAGTCCTCGGCGCGGTCGGCGGTGAAGAGGTACGCGAGCACCGCGCCGCCGGCGACCACGGCGGTGACGATCACCACCTGGACCACGAACAGCTGCCCGGCCAGGCTGCGCACCAGTCGCCGCGGCCGGCGTCGGACCAGGTGTCGGGGCAGCCGCCGCAACGTTCGGCCGGTCGGCCGGTACGAGCGGCGGCGCGTGGCGGTGGGCTCGGTGCGCTCGGGCATGCCTGCCAGTGTGCACCACGGCCCCGGACGCTCCCATGGCCCGTCCGGCCCCGGAACGGCCGACACCGTTCGTAGACCCTCCGATCCGCCCTCCCGCACCGGTTCGTGAACTCTATGAACGCAAACGTGACCTCCGTCACCCAGGGGCCCATAGTCGGAGCGGCCCACCCCCCGGGGCCGCCAGGACTGCACGGCAAGGGAGCCGCAGATGTCGATCACTGGAGCCGCCACGGCGGCGGGACCCAGACGCAAGGACCGCACCCACTACCTCTACCTGGCGGTGATCGCAGCGGTGGTCGCGGGCGTGGTGGTCGGTCTGACCGCCCCCGGGTTCGCCGTGGAACTGAAGCCGGTCGGCACCGGCTTCGTCAACCTGATCAAGATGATGATCAGCCCGGTGATCTTCTGCACCATCGTCCTGGGCATCGGCTCCGTGACCAAGGCCGCGAAGGTCGGCAAGGTCGGCGGCCTCGCCCTCGGCTACTTCCTCACCATGTCGACCGTCGCGCTGGCCATCGGCATGGTCGTCGGCAACCTGCTGGAGCCCGGCGGCGGCCTGCACCTGACCGCCGCGCTCGCCAAGTCCGGCCACGCCCAGGCGGCCGCCGGCGGCGCCCAGTCGACCACCGACTTCCTGCTCGGGATGATCCCCGAGACCATGTTCTCCGCCCTCACCCAAGGCAAGGTGCTCCAGACCCTGCTGATCGCCCTGCTCACCGGCTTCGCCCTCCAGGCGATGGGCCCGGCCGGCACGCCGGTGCTGCGCGGCATCGAGCACGTGCAGCGGCTGGTGTTCCGGGTCATGTCGATGATCATGTGGGTCGCACCCATCGGCGCCTTCGGGGCGATGGCCGCCGTGGTCGGCGCCACCGGCACCGCCGCACTGAAGAGCCTGGCCGTCATCATGGTCGGCTTCTACGTGACCTGCGTGCTGTTCGTCGTCGTGGTGCTGGGCACCCTGCTGCGCCTGGTTGCCGGGATCAACGTGTTCGCGCTGCTGAAGTACCTCGGCCGCGAGTTCCTGCTGATCCTCTCCACCTCCTCCTCCGAGAGCGCGCTGCCCCGGCTGATCGCCAAGATGGAGCACCTGGGCGTCAGCCGCCCGGTCGTCGGCATCACCGTCCCGACCGGCTACAGCTTCAACCTCGACGGCACCGCCATCTACCTGACCATGTCCTCGATCTTCATCTCCGAGGCGATGGACAAGCCCATGTCGCTCGGCGAGCAGCTCTCGCTGCTGGTGTTCATGGTGATCGCGAGCAAGGGCGCGGCCGGCGTCACCGGCGCCGGTCTGGCCACCCTCGCGGGCGGCCTCCAGTCGCACAAGCCGGCGCTGGTGGACGGGGTCGGCCTGATCGTCGGCATCGACCGCTTCATGTCCGAGGCCCGGGCCCTCACCAACTTCGCGGGCAACGCCGTCGCGACCGTGCTGGTCGGGCACTGGACCGGCGAGCTCGACGCCGAGCGCGCCCACCGGGTGCTGGCCGGCGAGGTGCCGTTCGACGAGCTGACGCTGGTCGACGCCCACGGTGCGCCCGCCGACGCCGACGCCGGTTCCGACTCCGGTTCCGGCTCCGGCTCCGGCTCCGGCACGGACGGTGCCGTCGGGACCGTCCGCGCTCAGGGCGCCGCCCCCGCCTCGGTCTGATCCCGGCGGCGACCTCCGTACCCCCGGTCCGACGCCCCCTTCCCGCTTCCGGGAGGGGCGCCGGACCGGAGGTCCCGCGTTTCCGGGAGCGGGTGTGTCCGGGAGGCGCAGGTTTTCCGCAGGGGCGCGGGCTTCCGCAGGGGCGCGGGCTTCCGGGGATCGCGCACTGCCGGGATTCCTGCCGAGCCGCGTCCGTGCTACAGCTCCTGCGAGCCGCTCACCGCCCAGGCCACGCCACAGGCCGGGTCCTCCAGCGCGAGGTGCAGATGGTGCAGCCCGGCCGACGGTTCCTGCCAGGTGAAGCAGCGCATCCGGGCGACCAGCGCGTTCACCTCGCCGCGATCCACGCCGTCCGGCCCCTCCACCCCGTCTGCCGTGCCCGCCGTGCCCGCCCCGTCCGCCGCGCCCGCCCCGTCCGCCGCGCCCGGGCCGGCCGCTCCGGCCATGGCGGCCATCGCGGACAGCGCCCGCCACAGCCCCAGCCGACCGTGCGCGCAGCCCTGCGCCCGCCCCACGGCGGCGGCCCGCACCAGCGCCGGGTAGGCGAGCGCGAACGGCAGGTACCCGCCGACCACCCGCCGATCGCGGGCCAGCAGGGCGGCCGCCGCCGGGGCCTGACCGCGGACGCAGACCGTTCCCGCCCACGGCGCGAGCATGCCGAGGCCGGCCAACGCCCGGGCGGCCCGCGGACCGTCCGGGCGTGCTTCCGCCCGCTCCACCGCGGGCGGCAGTTCGACCTCGCCCAAGCCCTCCCGACTGGCCGGCAGGGTCAGCAGCGCACTGCGCGCGCCCCCGGCGGGCAGGTACTCGCGCACCCGGACCGCTTCGTCCCAGCCCGCCGCCTCCCACGGCTCCAGGCACAGTGGCACGCCCTCCGGGTCGGGGGCGGCCCCGTGGCGGAGGTCCTCCCCGAGCAGCACCCGGGTGTGCGCGACCAGGCGCCGCACCGGAGCCGGACCGAGCAGCGGGGAGAGCCGCAGCCACGAGTGCCGGGTGGCCAGCACCTCCCAGAGCGGGCCGGCGTCATGGTCGGCCACCCCGGCGGCCGTCCCCGCGCCGCCGTCCCGGTCGAACAGCCGGACGGCCAGCTCGGGCGGCGCCGCGTAGGCGATCAGATGGCCGAGCGGCGCGGTCAGGGCCGCCGCGGCCTCCTCCCCCGCCTCCACCACAGCGGCCGCGCGGCCCTGCCGGTAGGCGGCGAGCAGCTCGGGCCATCGGCCGTCCTCGGCCAGGGCGCGCAGGCGGCCGTCCTCGTACGTGATCACGGTTCGCAGGGTACGGGCCGGGGCGGCACATCAGCCGACTTGCTGTCAGCCCGGTGCGTCGGGACGGCGGTCGCGCCGGCCCCGGCCCCGCACGCGCTCCCCTTCGCGCTCCCGTTCGAGGACGGTGCGCAGCCGTCCGTGAGCGCGACGGCGGGTGACGGCCAGGGTGCTGCGGTGCAGTCCGAGCAGTTCGGCGGCCTCGTCGACGCTGTAGCCGTCGAGGTCCACCAGCACCACCGCGCGGGCCTGCTTGTCGGTCAGGTGCCCGAGCAGCCGGAGCACCTCCCAGTGCGCCTGGAGCTCGACCATCCCACCGACCCGGGGGTCGGACAGCCCCCAGTCCCGTTCGGCGGCCTCGCCCGGCTCCGGCACCTCGGGCATCGGCACCCGACGCCGCTCCCGGCGCCACTGGTCGCGCAGGATGTTCACCATCGTGGTGAACACGTAGGCGTACGGCTGCGGATGCCCGAGGAAGCGCTCCGGGCGGCGGGCGATCCGGAGGTACGCGTCGTGGACGATGTCCCCGGCGCCGAGCGGACTGCCGGCGAGGGAGGCCGCGGCCTGGTGGAGCCTGGGCAGGAGATCCGTGAACACCCGGTTGAATTCCGCTGATTGACCGCCGCTCCCGCTCGGAGCGAAGTCCTCTTCTCGTCCGCCGCCCTCATTCCGACCACCACAATCCACCATGCCGCTCTCCCCGGGAATCGGCACCCGAACGTCCGGCCCGGCCCGGCTCGACCATCGGAACCCGACCTGACTGAACTACTTGTGACACAGGTCACATCATAGTTCGTCGTCTCACTCTGCGCAGTCATTCGTACGCAACATGTCACCAGCCGCGCCGGGCGCGGGAGTTCACCTCCGGACGGACACCCGGCGGCCGGACCACCCCACCCGACGAGAACCCCTCAGCGAGGAGAACCACCATGCGAGGTCGCATCGCCAGGAAGATCGCCACATTCGGGTTGGCGGCCGCGGCCGCCCTCGGCGTGCTCGGGGCCACCGCCCCGCCGGCCGCCGCGGCGACGACTCCCCACCAGAGCATCACGCCCGGAGCCGCCGCGGTCTCGAACACCGTCGCGTCCGAGGCCTATCACTGCGTCATCACCGCCAACTACGGCTGGCGCTGGGAGGGGTACTGCCACGTCTACTCCGGTCAGCTGCGCACCATCACCTACTGTGCGAACGGCTCGCACACCACCGGCCTGTGGATCGGCGCGCGGCCGAACGCCTGGGCGGTCTGGGGCAACTGTTCCGGGTCCACCTGGACGAGGGTCGTGTTCCAGTGGCACAGCTGAGCCCCCCGGCCAGGCCCCAGTCCGCTCGGCGGTCGGGCGGCGGAGGCAGGGGCGGGGGCGGGCGGTGAATAACAGCTAACAGATGACAGCTGACAGATTTCGAAATCTGTCAGCTGTCATCTGTTAGCTGTTAGTTGTCAGCTGTCGGCCGTCGGCTGTCATTCGCACGCTGTCCGGTCGAGCCCCTCCTGCCGCCGTTTCAGCCCACCGGCGAGGCCTCCGCGAGCAGCCGGGCGGCGTGCACCCGGCCCGCGTGCTCGACCAGGTTGATCAGCACCTCCTTGCCCGAGGCCCGCAGGCGCGCGTCGCACAGCAGCACGGGCGTACCGGCATCCAGGTCCAGCGCGCGGGCGATCTCCTCCGGTCCGAACTCCCTCGTCCCAGCGAAACGATTCACCGCGACCACGAACGGGATACCGCGATGCTCGAAGAAGTCGACGGCCGGGAAGCAGTCGGTCAGTCGACGGGTGTCGGCGAGCACCACCGCCCCGAGCGCCCCCTGGGCCAACTCGTCCCAGAGAAACCAGAACCGGTCCTGCCCCGGGGTGCCGAACAAGTACACGGCCAGGCCCTCGCGGATGGTGATCCGGCCGAAGTCCATCGCCACCGTGGTGGTGGTCTTCCGCTCGACACCGTCCAGATCGTCCACCTCGCGGCCGGCCTCGGACAGCCGCTCCTCGGTCCGCAGCGGGCGGATCTCGCTCACCGCGCCCACCAGCGTCGTCTTCCCCACCCCGAAACCGCCCGCCACCAGGATCTTGAGCGCGAGCACCGTGGTGTCCGGATCCTCGGCCTCCAACGGGAACGAGCTGCCGTACGGATCGGCCCCGCCGTACGGATCGGACGGTTGGGACGGCTCGGACGGGTGGTCAGAGTGCGCGGAGTCCACGGATGACCTCCTGGAGGATGCGTTCGTCGGGGAGCAGGGCGGGCGGGACGGGGCGGCGGACCCGGATGAGTCCGGCCGCCAGCAGGTCACCGAGCAGCACCCGCACGACGCCCACCGGCAGGTCGAGTTCGGCGGCCAGCTCGGCCACGGACAACGGGGCGTTCCGGCACAGTGCGAGGATCTGCGCCTGTTCCGGGCCGACCGGCGGCTCCGGCACGTCCGGAACGAGCGCCGGGTCGGGCAGTTCGGTGACCACCACGGCGATCAGGTCGAACTGCTGCTCCCCGCCCCCGGTGCGCCCCCGGGTCATCGCGTACGGGCGGACCAGCGGTCCGGCCTCGTCGTCGTACCAGCGGGCCCGGTGCGCGGCGGCGAGCGGGTTGCGGGGGTACTCGCCGGGTTCGGCCCTCGGGCGCTCCGGATGTCGTTCCCGGTACGGTCGGGGCGCGGGACTCACCGGCCGTCCACCGCCCGCGGCGGGGCGCCCAGGTGCTCCCCGACCCGGCGGACCAGTCTGGCCATCTCGTAGGCGATCAGTCCGAGGTCGGCCCGGGCGGTGGCGAACACGGCGAGGCAGGTGCCCTCCCCCGCCGCCGCGACCAGCAGGTATCCGCCCTCCAACTCGACCATGGTCTGGCGGACTTCGCCCGCGCCGAAGTGCCGACCGGCCCCCTTGGCCAGGCTGTGGAAGCCGGAGGCCACGGCCGCCAGGTGCTCTCCGTCCTCGCGCGGCAGGCCGGCCGAGGTGCCCATGGCCAGGCCGTCGGCGGAGAGCATCACGGCGAAGCGGAGTTCGGGGGCGCGCTGGACCAGCTCGTCGAGGAGCCAGTTCAGCTCCCCCGCGCGGTGGGTGGTGGTGATCACGGACGCTCTCCTTCGGGTCGGGACGACGGTTGGGGCCGGCGCGCCCACGGCGACTGCGGTGGGTCGGCGGGCTGTCCATCCCGCCTGCCCTCCGGGTGCAGGCCGCGCGCCCAGCCGTTCTGGAACGCGGACATCGCCGCGCGCGCCGCCTCGGGGCTGCGGTCGGCGGCACCGGAGCCGTCGCCGGAACCTGCGCCGGAGGTTGCGGTGGCGGCGGTTGCGGCGGTGGAGGCGGCAGCCGTACGCCGGCTGTGCGCGGTCTCCCGGACCGGGGCCTCGCGCAACTGCGGCACGAGGCTCGCCTGACGGGTGCGGCGCGGCAGCTCCTCGGGGCCCTGGTCGACACGGCGGTCCTGCGTTCGGTCGCGCCCCGCTCGGTGACCGTCACGGTGGCCACCGGCCACGCGGTGACCGTCCCGGTGGACACCGTCCGATCGGCCCACGGCCTCCCCCGGCCCGGGTGCGGGCTCCGGGAGGGTTTCCGTGCGGTACGGCTCCGCACCGTACGGCCGCGGCGGCCCGGACCGCGGACGGGCGGCCGCACCCGCGCCCCCGTCCGTGGCCGGACCGGCCGTCCGGGCTCCGGGGGCCCGGAAAGGGGCGCGGCGCGCCGGCCCGGGGTCTGCGCCCCGGACGCCGAACGGCAGCAGTGCCCCACCCTCCGGCGGCGGCCCACCCGCCGCCGGAAGTCCGTGATCCGCCCCGCCCTGCGGGTACTCACCGTGCCGTGGTCCGCCGGCCGGATCGCCGGACGGTCGCTCCTGGTGGCCGTTCCCTGGCGTGAACTCGCCTTCCGGCCCGCTCCATTGCCCCGGCTGCGCGAAGCGCGACGGCTCGGCCCCGACCACCGGCTCCGGGGGATCCGCTGACGCTCCGGGCGACACGGGCTCGAAGCCGTGCCCCACGCCCCCCGGCCCGTGCCGCACGTCCCCCGGCCCGAACTCCTCCGTGCCGTCGGCCAGCAACGTGGTGGGCATCAGGACCACCGCGGTGGTGCCACCGTACGCGGACGTCACCAGCGAGACCCTGGCGTCCTGCCGCCGGGCGAGCCGACTGACCACGAACAGGCCCAGCCGGTCGCTGTCGAAGAGGTCGCTCTGCTCGGCGGCGGCGATCCGCCGGTTGGCCGAGTCGAGCATCTCCGGGCCCATGCCCAGGCCACGGTCCTCGATCTCCAACGCGAAGCCGTTGCCGACCCGTTCGCCCCGGATGTGCACCCGGGTGTGCGGCGGCGAGAACCCGGTGGCGTTCTCCACGAGTTCGGCCACCAGGTGGGTGAGGTCTGCGACGGCGTGGCCGACCACGGCGGTGTGCGGCAGCGGGTGCACCTCGACCCGTGCGTACTCCTCGATCTCCGAGACGGCCGCGCGCACGACGTCCACCAGCGGGACCGGCCGGCGCCAACCCCGGCCCGGGGAAGCCCCGGAGAGGATGATCAGGCCCTCGGCGTGGCGGCGCATCCGGGTGGTGAGGTGGTCCAGCCGGAACAGGTCGGCCAGCTCGGACGGGTCGTCGGTGCGGCGCTCCATCGCGTCCAGCAGGGCGAGTTGGCGGTGCACCAGGACCTGGCTGCGACGCGCGAGGTTGACGAAGACCCCGGAGACCCCGGAGAGCACCTCGGCCCGCTCGACCGCCGCCGTGACGGCCGCCCGCCGGACGGTGCCCAGCGCCCGGTGCACCTGGCCGATCTCGTCTCCCCGCTCCACCGGCCGGGGAGCCTCCGCCTCGATGTCGACCTCCTCACCGGCACGCAACTTCCGCATGGTCTCGGGGAGTTTCCGGCCTGCCAGCTCAAGTGCCGAGTTGCGCAGGCCGATCAGCTCGGTGACCAGCCCGCGCCCGATCTGCACCGAGATCACCAGCGAGGCCACCACACCGACCAGACCGAGCAGCACTGCCATTCCGGCAGGCGTGAACAGGCCCAGCGCGTACGGGTCCTGGCGCTCGGCGGCGAGCCGTCCGGACCGGTCCTCGACGGACCGCAGTCCGCCGGCCACGCTCCCGGCGACCATCACCCAGCGGTCCGCCGGAACTCCCGCGACGGCGGCCCGACCGTCGGCCGCCGTCCGGACCTTTTCCTCGTACCCGGCCAGCTCACGGCGGTCCTGGCCGCCGGTGACGGCGAGCAGCGCCTCCCGGTCGGCGGGGCGCAGACCGGCGGCGGCGTCCTGCTCGAACTCGCGCCGGGCGAAGACCGCACCGGAGAACTCCCGCAGCTGGTCGTCACCGAGGCCGCCGGACAGCTGGGCGGCGCGCAGGAGCGCGTCCTCCCGGGCGAGCAGCTCCCGGGACCGGGCCAGTTCCAGCAAGGCCCGCGCGTCGGTGGCCACTCGGTGGTCCAGGGACGGGGTGACCGCACCCGCCGCGGCGAGCGCCCGGTCCACCGCTTCCCCGTACGCGGCGTACGCCTCCGGCCAGCCGACGCTCCTGGCCAGGACCCGGTCGCGCAGTACCGGCAGGGCGGCGAGCGAGCCGCCGAGGGCGTCGAGCCGGGCGGCCGCGTCACCGCCCAGGCCCTGGGCATCGGCGCGGTTGTAGCCGCGGTCGGGGTGGCGGACGTCGGGGAACAGTGGGGTGAGCGCCCGGTCGGTGGCCGCCGCGGCTTCCCGCAGGGCGCTCTCGCGGGCGGCGGTGGGGGTGGTCGCGGGAGCGGTCACCGAGGCGGCCAGCAGCTGACCGGCGGCGGTGCGTTCGGCTTGCAGCCCGGCGACCGCCTCGGCGACCGGGGTGAGCACCGTGCGCTGGGCGTCGCGCTGGCGCAGCAGGTCCCAGACGCCCTGGGCGGTGGTGACGGTGGCGAACCCCCACAGGGCGATGACGGAGACGACCGGGACCATCAGCAGCGCGATGATCCGGGCGCGGACGGTCCGGGGGCGCAGTGCGCGCAGCCACGGGCCGGGGCGCGGCGACCGGGCGGGCGGCCCGGCATGGGCACCCCGACGGGCACCGGGGGCGGTGCCGCGGTCTTCTCGCATGGGTGAGGAGCCTTTCGGGCAGGGGCTGACAGGCTGGCGCGGGCTGACAGGCGCGGGCCGGCGGGCGCGGGCCGGACGCCCGGGACGGCGGATGCGGGGACGGGGCGAGTGACCGTCTCAGGCGGCGCGGTCGTGCCGCCCGGCACCGGCCGGGGTGGACTCGCGCCGCTCGGCGACGGGGTGCGCGGCCCCGCCGGGAGGTTCCTCGACGGGCAGCCTCCCCGCTTCCCGGTAGCCGGCCCGTTCCTGGTCGGTCGGCGAGAGTGCCACGAAGGCCGAGGCGAGGAAGAGGAAGGAGCCGAGGCCGACGGCCAGCGGGAAGACGAACTCCATCGGGCTGGCCCCGCCCAGAGTGCTCCGGGTGGGGTCAAGCCGGACGTGGACGGCGGCCATGCCGGTGTAGTGCATGCAGCTGACGGCGAGGCCCATGGCCAGTGCGGCCGCCGCGGCCGCGTACACGTTGCGGATGGTGACGGCGGCCCAGAGCGCGGCGGTGGCGGCACCGACCGCGACCATGACGGACAGCGCGACCGTCCCGGCGTCGTAGTGCAGGGCGCCGTGCATCCGGACGGCTGCCATGCCCAGGTAGTGCATCGCGGCGACACCGAGACCGGTGGTCACGCCGCCGGAGAGCAGGGAGAGACCGCGGTGCTTGCCGTAGCAGACGACGGTCAGGCCGAGACCGGTGACGAGCACCGCGACCACGAGGCTGAGGACGGTCAGCGGCACGTTGTAGCGCAGTTCGGTGCCGTCGACGGTGAAGCCGAACATGGCGACGAAGTGCATGGTCCAGATGCCGGAGCCGATCGCGGCGGCGGCAGTGATCAGCCAGTTCCGCCGGACCGGGCCGCTCGCGACGAGGCCGCGCAGGGTGCAGCGCAGCCCGAGGGCGGCGCCGGCACAGGCCATCAGGTACGACAGGGCGGGAGTCAGCCAGCCGAGGCTGAGGTGGTTGAGGGTGCCCATGGGACCTCCGGTCGACCGGTCGGGCCCGGGGCGGTACGCGGTGCGCCCGGGCTCCCCGCGCCGGGCGGACTGCATACGAATGGCATATGCCAATCACATGTGCGTTTCCGGCCTGGGGTGCGTGGGACGCTATCGAGGGGCCGGAATCGGTCAGGCGAAGATCTGAAAAGCCGCCCGCGAGCCCCGAGCGATGTGTTCGAATGACCCGGTCCTGTACCTGGCGGACGACGGGCGCCGACGGCGAACAAGCGGCAGCCAACAGATCCCGCAGGTGCAGCTCACGCCCGGAGACGGCCTCCTTGCCCCGGGCGAGGCCCAGCACGGCTCTCGGCCGCGGCAGCCAGGTCGGCGTCCGCGAGCGCGGCGGGCCGGCCCACGATTCCCTGGGACAGCTCGCCACGCAGCCGCACCGCCTTCACCCGGTTCGCCCGGGCGCCGGCCGGCTTGCCGGTCAGTCCCAACCCCTCCCCCGCGAAGCCACAGGGGATTTATCGCTCGCATTTGCGGCACTATGATCGCCATAATGGCCGCACCTGCGACCGTCGCCTCGCGTCCGTCCCGGCGCGCACCCTGGAGGGGAAGCACCGATGAGCACCCGAACGACCGCCAGCCGCAGGCTCTCCGTCGCCGCCGCCGCTGCCCTCGTCCTCAGCCTCGGGGCCACCGCCTGCGGCAGCGACGGCGGCACGTCCTCCGGTTCCGCGGCCTCCGCCGGCGCTTCCCCGAACGCATCCGCCGCCGACGCCGGCAGCGTCCCGAAGGCCTCCGGCACCATCACCGTCTTCGCCGCCGCCTCGCTCAAGGAGTCCTTCACCGACCTCGGCAAGAAGTTCGAGGCCGCCAACCCCGGCACCAAGGTCACCTTCAACTTCGGCGGCAGCTCCAGCCTCGCCACGAGCATCGACTCCGGCGCCCCGGCGGACGTGTTCGCCGCCGCCAGCCCGGCCACCATGAAGACCGTGACGGACGCCGGCGGCGTCAGCGGACAGCCGACGACCTTCGTCAGGAACACGCTCACCATCGCCGTCCCCAATGGCAACCCCAAGCACATCGCGGGCCTCAAGGACCTCACCGCCTCCGGCGTGAAGGTCGCCCTGTGCGCGAAGGAGGTGCCGTGCGGTGCCGCCGCCCAGAGCGCGCTCAAGGCCGCCGGCCTCGACCTGACGCCGGTCACCCTGGAGCAGGACGTCAAGGGCGCGCTGACCAAGGTCGAACTGGGCGAGGTCGACGCCTCCCTGGTGTACAGGACCGATGTGCGGGCCGATGCTGCGAAGATCGACGGCGTGGACTTCCCCGAGGCCGACAAGGCCGTGAACGACTACCCGATCGCCGCCCTCGCCAAGGCGCCGAACAAGGACGGCGCCGCCGCCTTCCTCGCCTACGTCCAGTCGCCCGAGGCCAAGCAGGTGCTGACCGCCGCGGGCTTCCAGGCCCCGTGAGCGACCGCACCACCGACGCCGGGGCGAACCGCCCGGGCCCGGACCGAACCGCCCGCGGCGGCGCCGCAGGACCCTCGACGGCCCTGCCGCGCCGCCGCCCGCGCGCGCAGCGCGTCCCGGTCACCCTGCTGCTCCCGGCGCTGCTCGGACTGGCGTTCCTGATCCTGCCGCTGGTCGGCCTGATCGTCCGGGCGCCCTGGAGCGGCCTGTCCGAGCAGCTCACCGGCACCGCCGTCTGGGACGCGCTGCGCCTGTCGCTGATCAGCGCCACCGCCGCCACCGCGGTGTCGCTGGTCCTCGGCGTCCCGCTGGCCTGGCTGCTCGCCCGCACCGAGCTGCCGGGCCGACGGCTGATCCGGGCGCTGGTCACCCTGCCGCTGGTGCTGCCGCCGGTGGTCGGCGGTGTGGCCCTGCTGCTGGTGCTCGGGCGGCGCGGCATCGTCGGCTCCTGGCTGGACTCGGCGTTCGGCATCACGCTGCCGTTCACCACCACCGGGGTCGTGATCGCCGAGGCGTTCGTCGCGATGCCGTTCCTGGTGATCAGCGTCGAGGGCGCGCTGCGGGCCGCCGACCCCCGCTACGAGGAGGCCGCCGCGACCCTGGGCGCCTCCCGGCTGACCGCCTTCCGGCGGGTCACCCTGCCGCTGATCGCCCCGGGGATCGCCGCCGGGGCCGTCCTGGCCTGGGCCCGGGCGCTCGGCGAGTTCGGCGCGACGATCACCTTCGCGGGCAACTTCCCCGGCCGCACCCAGACCATGCCGCTGGCCGTCTACCTGGCCATGGAGTCGGACCCGCAGGCGGCGATCGCGCTGTCGCTGGTGCTGCTGGTGGTCTCCGTCGCCGTCCTGGTCGGCCTGCGCGACCGCTGGCTGTCGACGCCGTGACCCCGCCCGCGCCCGCCCCCCTCGGGCGTCCCCCCGTACGCCCGGACGCCGCCCCGAAGGCCCGGCGGCCCAGAGAACCCCGGCTACCGTGATGACCGTGATGAGCGCCGAGAGCCTCCCCGGCCCCGCCCTGGACGCCCGGCTGCGGGTCGAACGCGCCGCGTTCACCCTCGACCTCGCCCTCACCGCCGCCCCCGGCGAGGTGGTCGCTCTGCTCGGCCCCAACGGTGCCGGCAAGTCCACCGCCCTGCGCTCCCTCGCCGGACTGCTCCCGCTCACCGGCGGCCACCTGCGTCTGGACGGGCACCTCCTGGAGGACCCGGCGCAGCGCGTGCACACTCCCTCCGAGCAGCGGCCGGTCGGCGTGGTGTTCCAGGACTACCTGCTGTTCCCGCACCTCAGCGCGCTCGACAACGTCGCCTTCGGCCCGCGCTGCCAGGGCCGTCCCAAGCGTGCGGCACGGGCCGAGGCGGCCGGCTGGCTGGAGCGGATGGGCCTGGCCGACCACGCCTCGGCCCGCCCCGGCCGGCTCTCCGGTGGACAGGCCCAGCGGGTCGCGCTCGCCCGCGCCCTCGCCGTACGGCCCCGGCTGCTCCTGCTGGACGAGCCGCTGGCCGCCCTGGACGCTCGCACCCGGCTCGACGTACGGGCGCAACTACGGCGCCACCTCGCCGAGTTCGAGGCGGTGGCGGTACTGGTGACGCACGACCCGCTGGACGCCATGGTGCTGGCCGACCGACTGGTCGTGATCGAGGACGGCCAGGAGGTGCAGTCCGGCAGCCCGGCCGAGGTCGCGAGGCGGCCGCGCACCGACTACATCGCCCGGCTGGTCGGGCTGAACCTGTACCAGGGCCGGGCCGACGGCAGCCGGGTCACGCTCCCGGACGGCACCGTCCTGGCCACCGCCGAGGAACTGGACGGTCCGGCCTTCGTCGCCTTCCCGCCCTCCGCCGTGACGCTGTACCGGGAGCGTCCGCAGGCCAGCGCACGCAACCTGTGGAAGGCCGAGGTCGCCGGGCTGGACCTGCACGGCGACCAGGTCCGTGCCGAACTCGTCGGCGACCTGCCGATGGCCGCCGACCTGACTCCGGCCGCCGTCGCGGAGCTGGAGCTGGCACCCGGCGCCGCCGTCTGGGCGTCGGTCAAGGCCGCCCAGACCCACGCCTACCCGGCCTGAGGGACCGCCCCGTCGGCGGTGCCACCTGCCGGTGCCGCCCCGGCACGGACATTCCGGCACGGCCCCGACGCGGCCATCCCGACACCGTCATTCCGACGGCTCCACGAACCCCGACTCGTACGCCGCGATCACCGCCTGGGTACGGTCCCGCGCGCCCAGCTTCGCCAGCACGCTGCTCACGTGCGTCTTCACCGTCTGTACGCCGAGGAACAGTTGCCCGGCGATCTCCCCGTTGCTGAGACCCCGCGCGACCAGCCGCAGCACCTGCGCCTCGCGCTCGGTCAGCGCCGCCCGCTCCATGGCCGCGCGGGCCGTCGGGTTGCCCTGCCCGGCCGCCAGGCGGCGGATCGCGGCCGGGAACAGCAGCGACTCACCCGCCGCTGCCAGCCGCACCGCGTGCGCGATCTCGGCCGGGCGGGCGCGCTTGAGCAGGAAGCCGGAGGCGCCCGCGCGCAGCGCCTGGTACACGTAGTCGTCGTTCTCGAAGGTGGTGACGACCAGGATGCGCGGCGGCCGCTCCCCCGGCGCACCGGGGCGCAGCAGTTCGCGGGTGGCCGCCAGGCCGTCCAGCACCGGCATCCGGACGTCCATCAGCACCACGTGCGGGCGCAGCGCCCGGGCGAGGGAGACGGCCTCCGCGCCGTCGGCCGCCTCGCCGACCACCCGCAGGTCCCCCTGCGCCTCCAGGACGGCCCGCAGGCCGGCCCGGACCAGCTCCTCGTCGTCGGCGAGCAGGATGTCCGTCACTCCGGCGGCCCCACCGCCCCGGCCTGCCGCATCGAGATCGTTCGTCACGAGCCCAAGCGTAGGGGCAGCCGGACGCTCAGCACCCACTCCCCGCCGCCGCCCTGGAACGCCCCCGGTGCCCCCACCGCCGCCCCTGCTTCCGCCCCCGGGGCCATCCCGGCTTCCACCCCCGCCGTCGCCCCCGCCGTCGCCCCCGCCGTCGCTTCGCCGCCGAGCAGCGAGGCGCGCTCGCGGATGCCGCGCAGCCCCTTGCCTCCCTTGCGGGTTCCGCCCCTGGGCGACCCGGCCGCAGGCGGTCGCGCCGCACTGGCCGCCGAACGCCCCCCGCCGGACAGCCGGTTGGCGCAACGCAGCTCCAACTGTCCCTCCCGTACGGCGATCCGGATGTCGATCGGCTCGCCGGGCGCGTACTTGAGCGCGTTGGTGACGCCTTCCTGGACAATCCGGTACGACTCGCGGGAGAGCACCCCGGGCAGCGATCCGGGCGGCACCTCGATCCGCGCCGCCACCGGACTTCCGGCCGCCCGGGCGGTGTCGAGGAGCGCGGGCAGCTGGTCGATGCCGGGCTGTTCGGTGGCCGCGCCGCCTGCCCCGGCCGGGGTCTCGCGCAGTAGGACGAGGGTGCGTTCGAGGTCCTCCATGGCCAAGCGTCCGGTCTCCTCGATGACTTCGAGCGCCTTGGCGACGAAGGCAGGGTCCCCGACCTCGCGCGCCGCGCCCGCCTGAAGGACCGTCACCGTCAGTGCGTGGCCGATCGAATCGTGCAGCTCACGGGCCAAGCGGTTGCGCTCCAGCAGCCGTTCGGCCCGCAGCTCCGCCTCGGCCAGCCGCTCCGCCGGCGAAGGCCCCAGCAGCCGTACGGCCATGGCCAGTTGGAGGCGGCCGGCGAGGACCAGGAACCAGCCGAAGCCGAGCACGGACAGCGGGGCGACCGGGAGGTACCAGAGCGCGTCCGGACCGGCCAGCCGGCCGTAGCAGGCGACGGCCCCGAAGGACAGCACGAACCCGGCCACCGAACCGAGCGCGACCCGGCCGATCAACCAGCCCGCCGTACGGCGCCGGTCGGCCCAGGTGCGGGAGGGCTCGGTGGCGATGTCCTCCTCGCGGTCGGGCACCAGCAGCAGCCGCGCCTGCACCCCCTCGGCCCGCCGCGCCGCCGGGATGAGGGCGACCGCCGCGAGCAGCACGCAGTCCACCGGAACGGCCGCCATGAGGATCTCACCGAGGCCCTTCCGGTACGTTCCCGGATAGATCATCAGCACGACGCCCGCGAAGATCCACCCGACCAGCAGGTGCAGCAGCCGCGCGTACGTGACGCCGGCGACCAGCGGTGCGACGAACCTCGGCACGGCCCTCCCCGGCCCCGCACTCGCCGGCATCGGACCGCCTGACATCGGACCGCCCGGCCCCGCACTCGCCGGAGTGGCGGTTCCGAACACCGCGCTCCTGAGCGCTGCGATCTTGGACATGGCGCCATCCTGCCAGCCGAGGCCGGCCGCCGGATCCCGCCCCGGTCGCCCGCGATCTCCCTCCCGGGAGGGAGGGCCACTCCCCGCCCCGGTGGGATCCGCCGCACCCGCCCCCAGCGGTCGAATGGAGCCACCGCGGGGCCGATCACAGCAGGCCCGGCGGACGCCACGGACGACGAGACGAGGGGAGCGGGCCGTGATCGAGATCCAGGGCCTGACCAAGGAGTACGACGGCCGGCGCGTCGTCGACGACCTGACCTTCGAGGTCCGACCCGGCGTGGTGACCGGCTTCCTCGGCCCGAACGGCGCCGGCAAGAGCACCACCATGCGCCTGGTCCTCGGCCTCGACCGGCCGACCGCCGGACGCGCGCTGGTCGACGGCCGGCCGTACGTCCGGCTCCCGGCCCCCCTGAGGACGGTCGGAGCGCTGCTGGACGCCCAGGCGCTGCACGGCGGCCGGACCGCGCACGGCCACCTCCGCTGGCTCGCCGCGAGCAACGGGCTGCCGGGGCACCGGGTCGACGAGGTCCTCGGCCAGGTCGGCCTGGCGGACGCGGCCGGGCGGCGGATCCGGGGCTTCTCGCTCGGCATGCGCCAGCGCCTCGGAGTGGCCGCCGCGCTGCTCGGCGACCCGCCGGTGCTGCTGCTGGACGAACCGGTGAACGGCCTGGACCCGGAGGGCATCCGCTGGATCCGCACCCTGCTGCGCGATCTGGCCGCCGAGGGCCGGGCGGTACTGGTCTCCTCCCACCTGATGACCGAAATGGCACTGACCGCCGACCACTTGGTCGTGATCGGGCGCGGCCGGATGCTCGCCGACGCCGCCACCGCCGCGTTCATCGACCGCCACGGCCGGACCAGGATCCGGGTCCGCGCCGTCGACCCGACCAAACTCACCGCCCTGCTCGGAGACCCCGGCCACGGTCTGGACGCCACCGAAGTCGGCGGCGGCACCTGGGAGGTGAGCGGTGCCGAACCCGAGCGGATCGCCGCACTCGCCGCGGCCAACGGCGTCGTGCTGTACGAGATCGCCGTGCAACAGGACTCACTGGAGGAGGCGTTCATGCGGATGACGGCCGACAGCGTCGAGTACCGCGCGGAGACCGCCGCATGAGCACGCCGGTTCCCGCCGTCGACGCCCTGCGCGCCGAACGGATCAAGCTCACCACCCTCCGCTCGCTCTGGATCACCCCGCTGATCGCCGTCGCGCTCACCGCCGGGGTCACCACCGCCGTCGGCGCCGCCCTCGGCGACAAGGACCACAACATCACCGACGACCCCGGCGTCGGCGTCTTCTACGGACTCAACTTCGGCCAGGCGGCGCTGGTCTGCTTCGCCGTCCTGCTGATCGGCCAGGAGTTCGACACCCGCATGATCGACGTGTCGCTCACCGCCGTCCCGCGTCGCGGCCGACTGTACGGCGCCAAGCTGGCGCTCGGCGCGCTGGTCGGGCTCGCCGTCGGAGCCGTCGGCACGGCGGGCGCCTTCGCCGGGTACGCGGCCACCGTCCCCGCCGAGTGGGACGGGCCCGCCTTCGCCCGCGCCGCCGTCGCCGGAGTGCTCTACCAGACGATGCTGGTGGTGCTCTGCCTCGGGACGACCGCCCTGTTGGGCAACCTCACCGCCGCCATGGGACTGCTGGTCCCGTCCCTCTTCCTGCTCTCGCCGCTGCTCGGCGGCGTGCCCGGGATCCGCCTGGTGGTCCAGTTCCTGCCGGACCGGGCCGGCCAGTACGCGCTGCGCTACGCCGACGACCCGAAGGTCGCGTACGGCCACTGGACCGGACTGCTGATCATGGCGCTCTGGACGGCCCTGGCCGCGTACGGCGGCCTGCGTGCCCTGCGGCGCGCCAAGTGACCCCGGGCGAACGGGAGACGGGATTCAGGAGATGACGGACAGGAGGCTGGAGATGAGGAGAGCGGGAACGGGGAGCCCTGGAGCGGGGAGCCCTGGGACGGGGCGGCTGGGGACGGGAGCGGCGATGAGCACGGTGACCGACGCCCTGCGTGCCGAACGGGTCAAGTTCACCACGCTGCCCTCGCAGTGGGCGGCCCCGCTGGTGGCCCTGGCGCTGACCGTCGGCGTCACGGCGGCCGTCAACGCCGCCTACGGGGCGAAGGACCACACGCCCGGCGAGGACCCGGCCGCCGCGATCTTCTACGGGTTGCTGTTCGGCCACGTCGCGGTGGCCTGCCTCGGCGTCCTGCTGATCGGCCAGGAGTTCAACACCCGCATGATCGGCACCTCGCTGGCCGCCGTCCCCCGGCGCGGCCGACTGTACGGCGCCAAGCTCGCGCTCGGCGCCGGGCTGGGCCTGCTGCTCGGGCTGGCCTCGACGGCGGGCTCGTTCCTCGCCGTCGACACCACCGTCGGACTGGACCTCTCCACCCCGGGCCTGGCCCGCAGCTTCCTGGCCGGAGTGCTCTACCACCCGATGATGGTGCTGCTCTGTCTCGGGCTGACCGCGATGATGGGCAACCTGAGTGCCGCGCTCGGACTGCTGACTCCGATGGTGTTCCTGGGCACCACCTGGCTGGCCGCCATCCCCGGTGTCCGCGAACTCGGCCAGTTCCTCCCCGACCGGGCCGGCCTGTACGCGACCCGCACCAAACCCGAGCCGGGCATCCACTACGGCCACTGGACCGGACTGCTGATCATGGCACTCTGGACGGCCCCGGCGGTCTACGGCGGCCTGCGGGCGATGCGGCGGTACGAGCACCGCTGACAGGAGGGCGGGGCGGCGAGCGGATGACGACGAACAGATGACAGCGAACAGATAACAGATTTCGAAATCTGTCAGCTGTCATCTGTTCGCTGTCATCTGTTCGCTGTTCGCCGCGCCACCCGCTACCGCAGCCCCGGGTGCTCCGCGATCACCGTGCAGCTGCCCGGCGCGATCTCGGTGAAGCCCGCGTCCTGGACCACCGGGAGCCCGCTGTGGACGAGCTCCTCCCACGCCTCCGGCGAGGCCGTCCGGACGGCGAGCGCGAAGCCTGCCTCCGCCCACTCCTTGCGCTGGGCCTCGTCCAGCCGCCACCAGGCGAGCTGGGCGGCGTGCCCGGTCTGCGCCATCGTCTTGCCCGCGCTCATCTCCAGCTCCGGGTTCAGCCAGAGCACCGGCAGGCCCGGCTCGGGAGCAGCGGTCTCAGCCGTCTCCTCCAGGTCCGTCCCCGACACCTGGAGCTTGGCGAGATCCTTCGGCCAGCCGTCCAGCGGGATCGGTGGGAACACCCGCACCTCCGTCTCCCGGCCGTGCACCGTGACGCCCGGCAGCTCACCCGCCCGCCGCCACTCCCCGCCCCGAGCCCGCCGGACCACCTTGCGGATCCGGGCGTCCTCCCACGCGGCGACCCGCTCCGCCCACTCTCCGTCCGCCTCGGTCACCCGCGGGTCGGCCAGCAGGGTGAGCACCGCCCGCGCCGAGGTCTCCAGCGCGTCCGTCCGGCCCGGCGGGGTGGCCCGCTCCAGCCGGACGACCAGCGGCAGCACGTACTGCGGCCGCGCGTCACGGTCCTCGGGCTCCTGGACGTCGGCGGGGTCGGCGGGGTCGGCGGGGTCGGCGGGGTCGGCGGGGTCGGCGGGGTCGACGGAGCCGGCCACGGGAGCGGGGTTCTCGGGGGTGGGAGTCGGGGCACCGGAAGCAGAAGTCACCCGTCCAGGATGCCAGCCCCGCCCCGGCGGACCGGGCTCGCCCCGGTCACCACCGGTCCCGGGGCGAGCGGGAGCGAGGACCGTCAGCGCCGGTAGCCGCGCTGGGGGTCCCGCTCCTCCGCGTCCTCGTACATCAGGAACCAGCCCTCCGGGTGGGTGGCCGTCAGCAGCACCTCGGTCCGCTGCTCCGCCCCCAGCTCCGGGTCACCGTCGTCCGGCCCGTAGACGCCGAACAGCTCGTCCTGGCAGCCGTCCCAGTCGTAGTCGTAGAGGTCGGCCGGAAGGTCGCCCATCATGTCCGCCACCGACTCGGGCTGCGCACCGAGCAGTGCCCGGGCGTCCAGCAAGGCCATCCGCAGTGCGATCTCCTCCGCCAGGCAGCGCGGCAGCGGCCACTCGCCGAGCGCGAGGTCGTCGGCCAGGTCGTCGAAGGCCCGGGCCATCGCGCGGCGCCAGCCCCGGTGCAGCTGCCAGGTGCGCTGGGGCAGCCGGGCGAAGACCGTCCAGTCGGTGTCCTCGCCCTCGACGACCGGCTCGTCCCCGTGTTCGTCGAAGTCGTCGTAGGCGGCGTCGGCCAGGCCGATCAGCTGGGTGTGCAGCAGACAGGCGGTGCGCGGTGTGAGCGTCCAGTCCGCGCCCGCGCCGCCGTCCTCCTCGTCGCCGTCCAGCGGGAACAGGTCGGCGAAATCCGGCGTGAAGTCCTCGGTGACGCTGATCTCCAGCGTGCCGCCGATCGCCTCGACCCCGGGGATGGCCGCCACCAGCCGGTCCGGGTGCAGCAGCGCGCCGAGCGCCGCGTTGGCGTCCTCGGCGACCTCGCGCAGCAGTTCGCGGCGCTGGCCGGCCGGGTCGATGCCGTCGAAGTCCAGCTCCTCGACCGCCCTGATCGCGGCCGCGCGCAGGGCCGGCCAGTCATTGATCCGCAGGCCCAGCACCACCGTCGCCTCGATCTCCTGCGCGCCGGAGTCCTCCGCCGCGCCCGGCCCCTGTGGATGATCACTTCGCTCGCCCATGGGGCTAACGGTACGGCTTTTCGGTCCCCCGATCACCGGTCCGGACCAGCTTCCGAAAGCGTTCTCGGCCACCACCCGGCCCCGCCTCGATCACTCGGACGCAGGAACTTGGCAGAATGCGACCCATGGCTGATATCAATGAGTACGGCGGCGGGCAGCGTCCGAACGCCGATGTCCTGGTCGTGACCACCAACGACATCCCCGGTTTCCGGGTCGACCACGTGATCGGCGAGGTCTTCGGGCTGACCGTCCGCAGCCGCCACATCGGCAGCCAGATCGGCGCCGGCCTGAAGTCGCTGATCGGCGGCGAGCTGCGCGGTCTGACGAAGACCCTGGTCGAGAGCCGCAACGAGGCCATGCAGCGACTGGTCGAGCAGACCAAGGCGCGCGGCGGCAACGCCGTCCTGATGATGCGGTTCGACGTCACGGAGGCCGCCGACGTCGGCACCGAGGTCTGCGCGTACGGCACCGCCGCGGTGATCTCCCCGATCGCCTGACGTCCCTCGTCCACGACCCACCGCTGCCCCACCGCACCACCGCACCACCGATGGGTCCTCGGCGGGAACAGCCCTGGGCCTCCCGATGTTTCACGGGCGTGACTGTTGACGGTGCAACCAATGGCGCTCCCCAGCGCGTGCGGCGCGTGGACGTCCTGGTGGTGGGCGCCGGGCAGGCAGGCCTGTCCGCCGCCTACCACCTGCGCCGCCGCGGCTTCGCCCCCTACCGGGCGGACGCCGACGGCGGCTTCGTCGTGCTCGACGCCGACACCGCGCCCGGCGGTGCCTGGGCGCACCGCTCGCCGTCCCTGCGGATGGCCACCGTGCACGGCGTCCACGACCTCCCGGGCGAGGAACTCCCGCCGCCGGACCCGCAGGCCCCCGCCCGCGAGGTGGTGCCGGAGTACTTCGCGGCGTACGAGGCCCGGCACGCGCTCCCCGTCGTACGCCCGGTGACGGTGCGCACCGTACACGCCGAGTCCGAGCGCCCGGACTCCCGGCTGCTGGTCGAGACCGACCACGGCACCTGGTCGACCCGCGCGCTGATCAACGCCACCGGCACCTGGACCCGCCCCTTCCTCCCGCACTACCCGGGCCGCTTCGCCGGTCGCCGGCTGCACTACGCCGAGTACCGCGGCCCCGAGGAGTTCACGGGCAAGCGCGTGCTGGTGGTGGGCGGCGGCGCCTCCGCGATCCAGGTGCTGTCGGAGGTGGCGGCGGTCGGTGAGACGGTGTGGGTCACCCGCTCCGAACCCGTCTACCACGACGGACCGTTCACCCCCGAGTACGGGCGCGCGGTGGTCGCCAAGGTCGAGGAGCGGGTCCGGCAGGGCCTGCCGGCGCACAGCGTGGTGAGCGTGACCGGGCTCGGCCCGACCGTCGCCCTCCGGCGTGCCGAGGAGCTGGGCGCGCTTCACCGCCGGCCGATGTTCGACCGGCTGACCGAGCACGGGGCCGCCTGGGGCGAGGAGGAGCTGGCGGTGGACGCGATCGTCTGGGCGACCGGTTTCCGGCCCGAGGTCGGCCACCTCGCCCCGCTCGGGCTGCGCTCCCCCGGGGGCGGCATCGCGCTCACCGGCACCCGCGCCACCGCCGACCCCCGCGTCCACCTGGTCGGCTACGGCCCGTCCGCCAGTACCGTCGGTGCCAACCGGGCCGGACGCGCGGCCGTCAACGACCTGGTCAAGCTGCTCGGGGACCCGACGGCCGGAGCCCCGGAGGCCGAAAGCCCGGTGGCCCGAGGCCCGGCGGCCGCGGACCCGACGGCCGGAGCCCCGGTACGGGAGCCGGCCGCCGTCTGAGGCTCAGCGGTCGTAGTCGACGGTCACCCGCTCGGTGACGGGGCGGGCCTGGCAGGTGAGGACGTAACCGGCAGCCAGCTCCTTCTCCTCCAGCGCGAAGTTGCGGCGCATCTCCACCTCGCCCTCGGTGACCAGGGCGCGGCAAGTGCCGCAGACCCCGCCCTTGCAGGCGAACGGCAGGTCGGGGCGGGAGCGCTGGGCACCGTCCAGGATCGAGCGGTCGCGCGGGAGCGAGAGGGTGCTGCCGCGGCCGTCGAGGACGACGGTGACCTCGCTGCGCGCACCCGCGGAGGAGTCGGAGGAGCCGTCCGTGCGGTCCCAGTCCTCGTCGCGCTCCGGCAGCGGCTCGTCCTCGGCGTGGAACAGCTCCTGGTGCACCCGCTCGCCCGGCACCTCCAGTTCGGCGAGCAGTTCCTTCGCCCCGGCGACCATGCCGAACGGTCCGCACAGCCACCAGTGCCCGACGCTCCCGACATCCACCAGCGCCGCCAGCAGCGCCCGTACCCGGTCCGGGTCCAGCCGGCCGCTGAGCAGCTCGGCGTCCCTGGTCTCCCTGGAAAGCACGTGGACCAGCTGGAAGCGGCCGAGGTAGCGGTCCTTCAGGTCGGCCAGCTCGTCCGCGAACATCACGGTGTCGCTGCGCCGGTTGCCGTAGAGCAGGGTGACGGTGGAGCTGTGGTCGGCGGCCAGCACGGAGGCGGCGATCGACAGCATCGGGGTGATGCCGGAGCCGGCCGCCAGCAGCACGTGGTCGGCGGGGACTCCGAGCTCCGGGGTGAACAGGCCGGAGGGCGTCAGGACCTCCACCTCCTCGCCGGGCCCGGCCTCGCGCACCAGCCAGCGGGAGAACAGCCCGCCGGGCACCTCCCGGACGGCGATCCGCAGCGGCCCGCCGACCGGGGAGCAGATCGAGTAGGAGCGGCGCTCGTCGGCGCCGTCCACCAGCTTGCGCACGGTCAGGGTCTGGCCGGGGCGGAAAGCGTATTCCCGCGCCAGCCCGTCCGGCACCGCGAAGGTCACCGCGACGGCGTCCTCGCAGAGCCGCTCGACCCGGTCGATCCGCAGCCGGTGGAAGCTCGGACGGCGGGCCGGGCGGATACCGGAGGACACCTCGCCGCCCGAGACCTCGCCGCCCGGGACCTCGCCGCCCGGGGCGGACCCGGTGTCGGCGACGGAAGCGGCGGACGCGGCGGGACCAGCGGGACCGGCGGAAGCGGCAGCAGCGGCGGGCATTCAGATCTCCTTGACGCGTTCGAACGGCTCGCGGCAGGCCCGGCAGCGCCAGAGCGCCTTGCAGGCGGTGGAGCCGAAGCGGGACAGCTCCTCCGTGTCGGCGCCGCCGCAGTGCGGGCACGGCACGGCCGCGGCCGCGATTCCGGCCTCGATTCCGGCTGCGGTCCGGGTCGGGCCGAGGGTGAGCGCCACCGGGCCGGCCTCGGCAGCGGAGGCGGTGGCGGCGGTGGGCCGCGGCGGGGCGATGCCCGCCTCGGCCAGCTTGCGGCGACCCTCGGCGGTGATCAGGTCGGTGGACCACGGCGGGTCCAGCCGCAGCCGTACCCGGACGTCCGGGTACCCGGCCGCGCGCAGCCGGCGGTCCACGTCCGCGGCCATCTCGGCGACGGCGGGACAGCCCGAATAGGTCGGGGTCAGCCAGGCGGTGACCGTGCCGACGGCGCCGTCGACCTCGACCCCGGCCAGGACGCCCAGGTCCGCCAGGGTGAGCATGGGCAGCTCCGGGTCCGGGACGGCCGCGGCGACCGCCCAGGCCAGGTCCCGGGCCGCGGGACCGGTCGTACCGCACGCGCCGACCGTGCCCGCGGTGTCCGCGGTGTCCGCCGTGCCCGTCACCATGTCGCCCCCGGGTGGGCCCGGGCCAGCACCTGGAGCTCGGCGAGCAGCGGGCCGAGCGCCTCGGTGTGCACGCCGTCACGGCCGGCCCGGCCGAGGACGGTGGCCAGCGGCGGTACGTCCGGCACCGTCAGCCCGGCCTCGGCGAGCACGGCTGCGAGCGAGCTCAGCACCGGTTCGCGCAGGGTCGCCGGGTCGACGCCCGTCCTCGGTTCCACCGGGTGCGGTGTGAACAGCTCCTCCAGCAGCGGCCAGACCGCGTCCAGCCCGGCCTGCATCCGCTCGGTGGAGTACGGCGTGCCGTCGCCGAGACGCAGCGTCCAGGCGGCGGCGTACTCCCGGTGGTACGCCAGCTCCTTGACGCCCCGGGCGGCCACCGCGGCCAGCACCGGGTCGGGGTGCGTGCTCAGCGCCTCGTACAGGGCGCCGCGCGCGGTGGAGAACAGCAGCAGCCGGGCGATCGAGTACGCGAAGTCGCCGTTCGGCGTCTCGACCAGGCGGACGTTGCGGAACTCGCGCTCCTCGCGCCAGTAGGCCAGGTCGTCCTCGCTACGGCCGGTGCCGTCCGCCTGGCCGGCCCGGGTGAGCAGCAGGCGGGCCTGGCCGAGCAGGTCGAGGCCCAGGTTGGCGAGCGCGACCTCCTCCTCCAGCTCGGGCGCCCGGGTGCACCACTCGATCAGCCGCTGGGCGAGGATCAGCGCGTCGTCTCCCAGCATCTGGCAGTAGGCGGCGAGGTCGGCGCCGTCCAGGCCGGCCGGCCGGGCGGTGTCCACTCCGAGCAGCGGGTCGGCGAAGCCCGTCCCGTACGCCCAGCGGCCCTCGCCCTCGGGGCCGGGGGCGGCGTCGGCGAGGCCGAGGTAGACGTGGTCGTCCTCGCCTGGGCCGGTGCCGGGGGCTGTGGTGGACGTGGTGTGGTCGTGCACGGTGGCTCCCCCGTCAGATGTGCGGGACATCCTCGGGGATGTCGTAGAAGGTCGGGTGGCGGTAGACCTTGTCGCCGCTGGGCTCGAAGAACGGGTCGCGTTCGTCCGGGGTGGAGGCGGTGATCGCGTCCGAGCGGACCACCCAGAGGCTCACGCCCTCGTTGCGGCGGGTGTACAGGTCGCGGGCGGCGAGCAGGGCCATCCGGTCGTCGGAGGCGTGCAGCGAGCCGACGTGGACGTGGTTCAGCCCGCGCCGGGGGCGTACGAAGACCTCGTACAGCGGCCAGCCGGTCCTGGACCCGGCCGGGGTGGCGCTGGCGCTCTGGGGCTCGGTCACTTTCCGTTCTCCTGTTCCGTGGCGGGCTGCCGGGCGGCCTGCTCCGCGGTGCGCTTGGCCGCGTAGGCGACGGCCGCCTCGCGCACCCAGGCACCGTCCTCGTGGGCGGCCCGGCGGCGGTCGATCCGCTGGGCGTTGCAGGGGCCCTGGCCGTGGATCACCCTGGTCAGCTCCGACCAGTCCGGTTCGCCGAAGTCCCAGCCGCCGCGGTCCTCGTTCCAGCGCAGTTCGGGGTCCGGGAGGGTGACGCCCAGGTGCTCGGCCTGCGGGACGGTCATGTCGACGAAGCGCCGGCGCAGCTCGTCGTTGCTGTGCCGCTTGATCCGCCAGGCCATCGAGCGGGCGGTGTTCGGCGAGTCGGCGTCGGAGGGGCCGAACATCATCAGGGACGGCCACCACCAGCGGTCGACCGCGTCCTGGACCATCCGGCGCTGGGCTTCGGTGCCGCGCATCAGCGTCATCAGCAGCTCGTAGCCCTGGCGCTGGTGGAAGGACTCCTCCTTGCAGATCCGCACCATCGCGCGGGCGTACGGACCGTAGCTGCAGCGGCAGAGCGGGACCTGGTTGCAGATCGCGGCGCCGTCCACCAGCCAGCCGATCACGCCGACGTCGGCGAAGGTGAGGGTCGGGTAGTTGAAGATCGAGGAGTACTTCTGGCGGCCGGAGATCAGCTTCTCGGTGAGCTCGGCGCGGTCGACGCCGAGGGTCTCGGCGGCGGCGTAGAGGTAGAGGCCGTGGCCGGCCTCGTCCTGGGCCTTGGCGAGCAGGATGGCTTTGCGGCGCAGGGACGGGGCCCGGGTCAGCCAGTTGCCCTCGGGCTGCATGCCGATGATCTCGGAGTGGGCGTGCTGGGCGATCTGGCGGATCAGGGTGGCCCGGTAGGCGTCGGGCATCCAGTCCCTGGGCTCGATCCGCTGCTCGGCGGCGACGACCGCCTCGAACCGGTCCTCCGGCGTCTGCGCGGGGACCGCCTCGGCCACCTCTGCTGTCACCACGGTCCCCTCTCGTGTCCTGCTCCGTCTGCTGCCGTGCCCTGTCGACGCTGCCCGGTCAGGTCTCGGCCGGGTTCCGACCCGGGCGCCGGCCAACCGACTGACCGTTCGGTCGGTACCATTCTGCGGGGCTGGGCGGAGGGATGGCAAGGCATGGGGTGGATAACAGATAACAGCTGACAGATTTCAGAATCTGTCAGCTGTTATCTGTCGGCTGTTACCTGTTACCTGTCGGCCGTGAGCGACTCACCGCCCACTCACCTCTCCACCGCCTCACCCCTCTCCGCGGTCGCGCAGCCGCGGCAGCGGCACGGCGAGCAGCGCCGCCAGCAGGGCGACCCGCGGCGCGATCTGGTCCAGCCGGATGTACTCGTGCCGGGCATGGGCTCCGGCACCCACCGCGCCGAAGCCGTCCAGGGTCGGAAGCCCGCGCGAGCCCGGCAGGTTGGTGTCCCCCGCCCCGCCCGCCGGGGCGCCGTCCAACTGCTGCCCCAGCACCGCGGCGAGCGAACGCACGTGCCGCAGCAGAGGATTGCCGGTCCGCTCGGGCCAGGCCGGACGGCTGGACAGCACCTCCGTACGGACCCGGGCACCCGGGCGCAGCGCGGTGAGCCGGGCCAGGTTGTCGAGCGTACGGCGCTGCGCTTCGGCCGTGGCGAACCGCAGGCCCAGCTCGGCCTCGGCCCGGCCCGCGACCACGTTGGCACGCGAACCACCACTGATCCGCCCGGCGTTGAGCTCCGTGCCAGGCTGGCCGGCGAGGTCGCGCACCCGTACGAGCTGGTCCACCAGCTCGTCGACCGCGGAAACCCCGTCGTGGGCGTCGTTGCCCGCGTGCGCCTCGCGGCCGGTCACGGTGAGCCGCACCCGGCTGCTTCCGCGCCGCGCGGTCTTCAACCGGCCGTCGGGGTGCGGCGGTTCGAGCCCCAGTACCGCAGCCGCACCCCGCAGGTGGCGCTCGACCAGGTTCCGCCCGTCCGGGCTGCCCACCTCCTCGTCGGAGACCACGACCAGCCGCACGGCCCGGTGCGGGCGCTCACCCAGGTCCGCGAGCAGCGCCAACGCGCCCTCCAGGATCGCGAGTCCGCCCTTCATGTCGACCACGCCGGGGCCGGTGAGCCGACCGTCCTGTTCGGTCACCGGCCAGTCCGTGAGGGTGCCGACCGGCCAGACGGTGTCGTGGTGCCCGACGATCAGCAGATGCGGCAAGGACTCGTCCCGGCCCTCCCACTCCAGCACGAGGTGGTCCCCGGCCGGTCCGGGTTCGCGCAGGGCGGTGGCGCCGGTGGCGCGGAAGCCGTCGGCCAACTCCTCGGCCAGGGCGTTCAGTCTGGGGACGTCCCCACTCGGCGACTCGATCCTCGCCAGGTCGGCGCAGCGGCGGCGGACCGCGCCGGCGAGGGTCCGGGCGCGGGCACTGAATGCCTGCGGCACACCGGGCAGCGCCGTGGTGGTGGCGGTTCCGGCAGCGGCAGCCGAGGCCGGTGGTGTCGCGCTCTTCACGACGACGGTGGCCGCCACCGCGGCCTTCGCCACCGCACTCGTCGCGGCGACGGTCTTGGTGAGGGCGGACTTCGTGAGTGCGGGTTGCGCGGCCGCGGCCTTGGCGACAACGGTCTTCGTCACGACGGCCTTCACCGCACCGGGTGTTGCCGCACCGGGCGTCACGGCACCGACCGTTGCCGTACCCGTCTGGGAAGTGGCAGAGCCGGCCGGCCCCGCGGTGGCAGTCACCGTGCTCGCGGCAGTGGTTGCGGCGGCCGACGCGACGGTTGCGGCTGCGCTTGCGGTGGCCGAGGCCACGACAGCGGTTGCGGCGGCCGACGCGACGGTTGCGGCTGCGCTTGCGGTGGCCGAGGCGGCCACGGCGAGGGCTTCGCCGTCGGTGGCGGCCGGGACGGTGGACGGGGCCGGTTCGGGCTCCGCGGCAGCGCCCGGAACGGCGGGCGACCCGACGATCTGGGGACTCAACGCTCGCCTCCGCGGCCGCCGCCGGTATTCAGCGGCCGGACCGGCCGGCCCGCCCCGCCCGGGCACCAGGCCCAGCCGAACCGCACCAGTCGTCCGGGATGATGGACGGCCCAGCGGGTCTGCCCGTGTGGCCCAACTACGGTGGGACGGCTGGGCGGCGTGCTTGGCATCGGTGTCCTCCTCGCTCGATCCGGTGGCCCCGGTCCGCCCGGAGCCCCGTGGACGGCGGCCTCCTGACAGCGGGCGCAGTAGCCGTACCGCCGCAGGGAAGCCGAGATGTGAGCCTAGAAGAACCGTTCGGTTTCCTGCGAGGTGGCCCTGCTCCCAGCGTGCCGGTGCCGGGCCCCGCTTCGGACGCCACCCGTCCGCGATCGGCACGGGCGCTCAGCGCGCGGGCCTGGATCGGCGCGCGGGCGCGGTCGCCGGATCGCGCCCATCTCCACCATGGACCCGCCGCCCGAGTTCGGCAGCGCAAACGGCCAAGGCGCGTCATTTCCACGCCGGATGGGTGACAGCGGCTCAGCAGGCGATACGAACCGGGGGCACGCGGCGGCTCAGGGAAGCCCGGTTCGGCGCCCACCCCGACCCCGAGGCGACATCCGGGGAACAACCGTGTGAACAACGGCCGGTGCCGTGCCCCGTCGAACCCCGATGTGCCCTGCCGAGCCCCGACGCGCCCCGGCTGCCGCCCCGGGCCCAGCGGGACGTCGACCGGGACGTCGACCGGGCACCGCGACCCGGGCGGCCCGGCGCCGAGCACAGCTGGTCCCGGCAGCCGGCCGCCTCAGTCTGCGTCGCCCACCAGCCCGGCATCGCGTGCGAGCAGTGCCGCCTGGACCCGGTTGCCGACGCCGAGCCCGGTCAGGATCCGGCTGACGTGCGCCTTGACGGTGCTCTCGCGCATCCCGAGCACTCCCGCGATCTCGGCGTTGGAGAGCCCGTCGGCGAGTTCGCGCAGCACGTCGGTCTCGCGCGGGGTGAGTCCGGCGACCCTGTTGCGGGCGGCCAGTGACCGGGGTGCCCCGGCCCGGTGGTAGCGGTCGATCAGCCGGCGGGCGGCCGCCGGATGCAGCATCCCCTGCCCGCCCGCGACGACGTGGACGGCCCGGGCGATCTCCGCGGGTGGGGTGTCCTTCAGCAGGAAGCCGTCCGCCCCGGCCGCGAGCGCCTGGTACACGTACTCGTCCAGGTCGAAGGTGGTGAGGGCGATGACCCGCGGTCCGTCGGGGAGTTCGCGCAGCCGTCGGGTGGCGGCGATGCCGTCGAGCCGCGGCATCCGGATGTCCATCAAGGCGACGTCGATCCGCCGGCTGCCCGCGAGTTCGACGGCTTGCAGCCCGTCGGCGGCCTCGGCGACCACCGTGAGCTCAGGGTCCTGGGTCAGGAGGTCGACCAGGCCCAGGCGGACGAGCGCGTCGTCGTCGACCACCATCGTCCGGATCATGCGATGCCCTTCGGTTGCTGCTTCGGCCCTCGCGGCGGGTGCCGTTCCGGTTGTCCCGGTCGCTCCGGTGCCCGCCCGGGCACCTGCTCCGGCGCATCCTGACCCGGCTGCCCCGGCTGCCCCGGCTGCCCCGACGGCTTCGGCCGCTTCGGCAGCTCCGGCCGCTCTGCCTGCTCTGCCTGTTCCGACATCTGATCCCCTTGCGCTCCGTATCCCCCTTCCTGCGACTGCCGCGCCCCCGGCGTCCCTTGCCCCGGCCGCGGCGGTGTCACTCGCCCCGTCCGCGGGAGCGGACCGTCGTCATGGGCGGGAGCCGGATCGGGCACCGCCGGCGACGGGCGGTCCGGCGCGGGCAGCCGAGCGGAGAGCCGGAATCCGCCGCGGCCGTCCGGGCCCGTGTCGAAGTGGCCGCCGAGGGCGCCGACCCGTTCGGCCAGCCCGACCAGCCCGTACCCGCCGCCGCTGCCCTGCCCCTCCGGCGGAGCCTCGCCCGGGCCGTTGCGGACCTCCACCGTCGTCGCCGGCGCCCCGTAGCCGACCCGGACCGTGACGGGCGCGGCATGGGCGTACTTGCGGGCGTTGGTGAGCGCCTCCTGGACCAGCCGGTGCACGGCCAGGCGGTGGGTGGTCGGAACCGTCTCCGGGTCCCCGGAGAGGTCGAGTTCGACCTGTTGCCCGGCCTGGGTCGCCTCGTCCACGAGCTCGGTGAGGTCGCGGAGGGCGGGCGCCGGGACGCGCGCGGCGCCCGCGGGCCCGGACGGTTCGGCCCCCGCCACCGGCCGGGCCGGTGACGGGTCGGCCCGCAGCGCGCCGAGGACATCGCGCAGGTCGTCGAGCGAACGGGCGGCGGTCGTGCGCAGCAGTTCGAGGCGGTGGGTCAGCCGGTCCGGATCGGCGGCGACGGTCCCGGCCCGGGCCTGGTCGCGCAGCACCCCGGCGTGCAGGACCAGGAGGCTGAGGCGGTGGGCCAGCACGTCGTGCATCTCCCGGGCGATCCGGGCGCGTTCGGCGGCCCTCGCCTGTTCGGCGCGCAGCTCGCGCTCGCGGCGCAGCGCGTCGACCTGCTCGTGCAGGGTTCGGATCAGCACCCGCCTGCCGTGCAGCCAGAGCCCGACCGCCAGTATCGCGGCCTGGACCAGGAGTTGGGATCCGGTGGTGCCGACCCAGCCGACCAGCGAGTCCGCGCCCGTCGCGCTGATCACCGCGATCACCGTGCCGCAGAGCATCGCCGGGCCGGGCCGGCCGAGGTGGGCGAGGTGGAAGACGCTGAACAGACCGGGGTAGGCCCGGTTGAACAGTCCCCCGGTGAGCACCGGCAGCACGGCCGAGGCCACCGGGTAGCGGCGGGCGAAGAACAGCGAGAGGGAGGCGAGCGCGACCAGGACCGTGCGCGGCAGGCGCAGCGGACCATCGGACTGCATCCACTGGAACAGGGCCTCCTCGGTGGCGAGGGCGAGCACGCCGAACAGCAGCAGCGTCTCGGTCCAGGGTCGGCGGTCCGGGCCGTACCAGCCGAGCAGGCTCCTGCGCATGACATTCCTCCTCTTCCTCGCTCCGAGAGCCTTCCGCACGCCCGGCGCGCCGCGCCGCGCGTCGTCTGTTCTCTGCTGCCTGTTCACTGCCGCCTGCTGTTCCCCGGTCCTCGTTCACTGCTCCTTGTCCGTTGTCGGCTGTCCGGTCTTTCGAGGCTCGATGCTAGGGGTGTCCGGCCCGGGACCGCCTCTGCCTTACGGGTAACCGCACCCTCGACTTTCGTCGGGGGTACGCGCCGCTGACCGGCCGATTCGCGGTGGCTCGGCTCTGCCTAGCGTCGACGCCATGACCAATGAACGCCTCCGCCACCGCCCCGACTTCCTTGCCCCCCGGCACAGTTCACCCGCCAGTGGTGACCACCTGCTGTTCCTCGCCGAGGCTCTGCGCACCTTCCACGACACCGGTGCGCTGGCCCCGAGCGGCCCGGAGCTGGTGAACGCGCTGGCGGTACCGGTCACCAGTCGCCCGAACCGCCCGATCTCGGTGCTGGAGGTCGGCGCCGGCACGGGCGTGGTGACCCGCCGGCTGGCCCAAGTCCTGCGCCCGGGCGACCGGTTGCATGTCGTCGAGGCGAACCCGCGGTTCGCCGAGCGCCTGCGGGAGGACCCGGTGCTGGCCGCGCGCCACCCGGGGATCGGGCTGCAACTGTCGGCCTGCCGGGTCGAGGAGCTGCCGCAGGACGACGGCCGGCAGTACGACGTGATCGTGTCCGGGCTGCCGTTCACCAACTTCGAGCCCGCGCAGGTACGCGACATCCTCGACCGCTACCTGCGGCTGCTGGCACCCGGCGGCGAGCTGACGTACTTCGGGTACCTCGGCACGACGACGGCGCGCATCCTCACCGCGGGCCCCCGACGGGGTGCCCGCCACCGCGCGGTGGTGCGAGTGCTGCGCCAGTTCGAGGCGGCGTACGGCCTGGGCGAGCGTACGGTGTGGCGCAACGTGCCGCCCGCCCGCGCCTACCTGTTGCGGGCCCCGGGCGGGCGCGAGACCTGGGCACCGGCCGGGAACGCCACCGCCGAACCGCCGGACGCCGCGGGCGAGGCGACGGACCGGCCAACGGGCGGACCCGCAGGCGAGTCGACGAACGGAGCGGCCCCGGCCACTCGATGATGGACCGGGGCCGGACCCGGCTCCGACTCTCCGGCAGCGAGGAGCGGCAATGACCCTCTCGGTACGTGACGTGGAAGCCCGGCACCGCTTCGAGGCCTGGGAGGACGACAAGCCGGCCGGCTTCGCCGAGTATCTGCGCAGCGAGCAGCTGGTGGTCTACCCCCACACCGTGGTCGACCCCGGCTTCGAGGGCCGGGGCATCGGCAGCGCCCTGGCCCGCGCCGCCCTGGACGACGCCCGTGCCCGCGGCCTCGCCGTGCTGGCCACCTGCCCCTTCATCAAGGGCTGGATGCTCCGCCACCCCGAGTACACCGACCTCGCGTACGAGAACCGCAGCCGGGTTGCCGACTGACGACCGCGGGAGGGCCACCAAGAGAGCTGTCGCCTGTCCGAGCAAATGACAATCGACAGATTTCAACTTTCAGATAACAGACGACAGCGAACAGATTTTGAAATCTGTTCGCTGTCGTGCCATAGTGGCACACCCGCTCCGACCGCCCGACCCCAAGGACGGACCACCCGTGACCACGGACACCACACTCACCGCCGAGCAGATCCTGATCGCGGCGGAGGACGTCCTCCGGCGGTTCGGCCCGGCCAAGGCGTCCGTCGTGGACGTCGCCCGCGTCCTCGGCGTCAGCCACAGCAGCGTCTACCGCCACTTCCCCAGCAAGGCCGCGCTGCGCGAGGCGGTCACCCGACGCTGGCTCGACCAGGCGCACTACGAACTGGCAACCATCGCCAACGAGGGCGGCTCCGCCTCCGAGCGGCTGCACCGCTGGCTGACGACCCTGTTCGCGGCCAAGCGGAAGAAGTCGCTGGACGACCCGGAACTGTTCGCCACCTACGTGGTGCTGGTCGAGGAGAACAGCGCCCTGGTGGCCGCCCACATCGACACACTGGTCGACCAGATCTCACAGATCGTTGCGGACGGCACGGAGGGCAAGGAGTTCAAGCTCGCCCACATCCGGAACACCGCCCGCGCCGTCTTCGACGCCACCTGCCCCTTCCACGACCCGGCCTACGCCTCCACCTGGCCCGACCCCGGGACCGACGACCGCTTCGAGGTCGTCTGGAAGCTCGTGCTCGGCGGCCTGAAGGCGAAGTGACACGGGTGAGGTGACACGGGTGAGATGACAGGGACGGGTGACCGCCGGCCCTCTTGCCCGGGCGCCGGCCGGCGGAGGCAAATCCGCTGGCCGTCGCCCCGGCCGTCCGGCAGACTGCCGCACACAGTTGATCTCACCTGGAGGATGACATGCGTGCGGCCGGTCCGGTCCTGGACAGCCTGGAGGGGCTCGCCCTCGGCGACGCCTTCGGCGACCGCTGGTTCTCGATCCCGCCGGACGAGGCGCCCACCACACTGGCCGCCCGTCTCGTCCGACCCGCGCCCTGGCACTGGACCGACGACACCGCCATGGCGCTCGTACTGGTCCGCCACCTGCTCGACGCCGGCGAGGTCCGACCGGACGCGCTCGCCCGGGAGTTCGCCGCCGAGTACACCCGCGAGTACGGGCGCAAGTACGGGCCGTCCATGCACCGGGTGCTGCGCGGGATCGGCGCCGGCGGGGACTGGCGAGCCATCACCGAGAGTCAGTTCGAGGGCCAGGGCTCGTACGGGAACGGGGCCGCCATGCGGGTCGCGCCGCTGGGGGCCTGGTTCGCCGACGACCTCGACGCGGTGGCCCGGCAGGCCGAACTCCAGGCCCGCGTGACGCACTTCCATCCGGAGGCGGTGACCGGCGCGGTGGCGGTCGCGCTCGCGGCGGCGCTGGCCGTCCGGAGCCGGGGCCGGACCCCGCCCGGTCGGGCCGAGTTGCTGGCCGAGGTCGCCGGTCGGCTGCCGGACGGCGAGGTCCGCTCCGGGCTGCGGATCGCCTCCCGGCTTCCCGAGCACACCAGTGTCCGGCACGCCGCCAACGTACTCGGCTCGGGGGCGATGATCTCCGCCCCGGACACCGTGCCGTTCGCCCTCTGGTCCGTCGCCGGGCACCTGGACTCGCTCCCGGAGGCCATCTGGCACACCCTGGAGGGCTGGGGCGACATGGACACCACCTGTGCCATCGCCGCCGGGGTGGTCGCCGCTCGGACCGGGCTCGGAAACGTCCCGGCCGGTTGGCTCGCCGCGCGCGAGCGGCTGCCGGACTGGGCAACCGAGGCGGTCCAGTCCGCTTCCTCCGACTGACGGCCGGGGCGCGGGGCGATCGACGTCCCCGGCGCGGTCGGCTCGATTGGCGCCCTTGGCGCGGTCGGCTCGATCAGCGCCGGGCCACGAAGCGGAGCACCCGGAAGGCGAACAGCAGGACCACCGCGCCGCCGATCGCCGACACCCAGGTCGTCACGTCGAGGAGACGAGGCCGCACCGCACCGTGCATCCAGTGCGAGACGATCCAGGTGCCGACGTAGGAGCCGGTGATGCCGATCAGGGTGCTCCCGATCAGACCGCGCTCACCCCGACCCGGCATCGCCATCCTGGCCAGCGTCCCCGCCACCAGGCCCAGCACGATCCACTCCATCCAGCTCATCCGCCGCCCCTTGCGTCATCGGTGTGACGATCCCGTCGACACCACGTGCCCGACCGGAAGGACGTCCGAGGCCCCCGGGCCGTTTCCGGTGACCGTGAGGACCGGCTCGAACCAGCCATCCGACGGCCTCCGCTCCCTGCGGCGGACGTCCCGACGGAACCTCTCCGCCCATCCTCCCGATCGCCGGGAGGATGGGCAACCCGCCCTTCAGCTGCGCGAGTTGCCGAACAGCAGCCGGTAGACGACCAGCAGCACCAGGGAGCCGCCGATCGCCGACACCCAGGTCGCCGCGTCGAAGAAGTGCGCGGTGACCGAGCGGTGCATGAAGTGCGACGCGATCCAGCCGCCGACGAAGGACCCGGCGATGCCGATCAGAGTGGTCACGATCAGGCCGCCCGGGTCCTTCCCCGGCAGCAGCAGCTTGGCCAGCCCGCCCGCCAGCAGGCCCAGCACGATCCACGCGACGATGCCCATCCGCCATCCCTTCCGGTCGAGGCGCGACGGGCCCCGTCCCGTCCGCTCTGTCCGCAAGGACGACAACCGCCCGCCACCCGGTTCCTCCGCCCGCGCAACGGCGTTCGATTCCCCCTCGGGGGGCAGCCGTGACAGCCGTGACAACCGGGACACCTCGCGTGCGGCACCCTTCCCGGGAACCGCCCGCACCGAAATACTGCGGCCATGCGCATCCTGATCGTCACCGCCGGCTCCCGGGGCGACGTGGCACCCCTCACCGGGCTCGGCGTCCGCCTGCGGGCGGCCGGACATCAGGTGGCCGTCGCCACCCACGACACCTTCGCCGAGTCGGTCCGAACCGCAGGGCTGGAGTTCCGTCCATTGCCGGTCGACCCGCGCGCCGAACTCGCCTCCGCCGAGGGTCAGCGCCTGTTACGGGCGGGCAATGGGCCGGGCGTCATCCTGCAACTCCTGCGCCTGGCGCGGAGGTTCATGCCCGCGCTCGGCGACGGCATCGCCGACGCCACCGCGCTCGGCGCCGACCTGCTGCTGACCACCAACAGCACGACCCCGCTCGGCCAGGTCGCCGCCGAGGCAGCCGGCATCCCCGCCATCGGAGTGTTCCTCCAACCCCTGGCGCCGACCAGGGAGTTCCCGCCCGCCGTCACCGGCATCCGCTCGCTCGGCCCGCTCGGCAACCTGCTGGCGGGGCACGCCACCCAGGCGTCGACCGACCGGCTGTTCGCCCCGGCCGTCCGCGGGCTGCGCCGCCGACTCGGTCTGCCGCCGGCCGGTGTCGCCCGCACCCGCCGCAACCACCCCGTCCTGCACGGCTTCTCGCCACTGGTGGTGCCGCGCCCGGCCGACTGGCACCCCCGGCTGGACGTGACGGGCTACTGGTGGCCGGTCGAACAGCCCGACTGGCAACCCCCGTCCCGACTGCTCGACTTCCTCGCCGCCGGACCGCCGCCGGTCTTCGTCGGCTTCGGCAGTCTGGTCGTCCCCGACCCCGAACGGCTCACCGCGACCGTCCTCGCCGCCGCCCGCGCCGCCGGGGTCCGGCTCCTCCTCCAGGCGGGCTGGAGCGAACTGGCCGCCGAGGACTCGGACACCGTCCTGACCCTCGGCGACACCCCGCACGAGTGGCTCTTTCCCCGTACGGCCGTCGTCGTCCACCACGCGGGTGCCGGCACCACGGCCGCCGCCCTGCGCTCCGGGACCCCCACCGTCCCCGTGCCAGCCCAGCTCGACGCACCGTTCTGGGCCGCCCGGCTGACCGGGCTCGGCGTCTCCCCCGGCCCGGTCCCCCTGCGCGCCCTCACCGCCACCCGCCTCGCCACCGCGCTCCGTCAGGCCGTCGACAACCCCCGCTACCGCGCCCGCGCCCAGGCCGTCGCCGCCGCCCTGGCCACCGAGGACGGCGCGGCCAAGGTCCTCACCGCCGTCGAACGGGTGTCGCCGAACCGCTGACGGAGGACAGGCAGCGGACGACTCGGGCGTCACAGCAGCGGGATGACGTCCGTCCCGTAGGCGTCGATGGTGCTCTCGATGGCGTCGTGCATGGCGTAGACGGCGAACTGGTCGACGCCGAGCGAACGGAGCTCCGCCAGCCGCGCCCGCTGCGCCCGCGCCGGGCCGATCAGGCAGAAGCGGTCCACGATCTCGTCCGGGACGAAGGCGGTGTCCGGGTTCCCGGCCCGGCCGTGGTGGCTGTAGTCGTAGCCCTGGCGCCCCTTGATGTAGTCGGTGAGCGCCTCCGGCACCAGATCGGAGTGCTCACCGTAGTGGCGGACCAGGTCGGCCACGTGGTTGCCGACCATGCCCCCGAACCAGCGGCACTGTTCCCGGGCGTGGGCGAGCGCCTCGGGCGATTCGTCGGCGGTGACGTAGGCGGGGGCGGCGACGCAGATGGTGATCGAGTCCGGGTCCCGGCCGGCCTCGACGGCGGCGTTCCGGACCGCCTTGACCATGAACTCGGTGAGGTAGGGGTCGGCCAACTGGAGGATGAAGCCGTCCGCTTGACGCCCGGTGAGGCTCAGCGCCTTCGGCCCGTACGCCCCCATCCAGATCGGCAGGGAAGCGCCGGGCCGCACCCACGGCAGGCGCATCTCGGCGCCGTCCACCTCGGCGCTGCGCCCCTCGGCCAACTCCTTGATGGCGTGCATTGCTTGGGAGAGCCGGGCGAGGGTCGCGGGTTGCCGTCCGGCGACCCGCATGGCGGAGTCGCCGCGGCCGATGCCGCAGACGGTCCGGTTGCCGTACATGTCGTTGAGCGTGGCGAACGTGGAGGCGGTCACCTCCCAGGTGCGGGTGGAGGGGTTGGTGACCATCGGGCCGACGGTCATCCGCTCGGTCTCGGCAAGGATCCGGCTGTAGATGACGAAGGGCTCCTGCCACAGCACGCAGGAGTCGAAGGTCCAGCCGTGGCTGAATCCGGCCCGTTCGGCGCGGATCATCCGGTCGACGAGGAGGCGGGCGGGCGGGTCGGTCTGCAGGACGAGGCCGATGTCCATGAAGGGCTCCAGGCAGGGGGTCGGGCCGATGGATCGCGAAGGGACGGACGGTGCTCAGACCAGGTACTGGCAGGTGTCCCGGCGGAGGAAGGCGCCGTGGCCGGCCCGTCCCAGCCAGTGGCCGTCGTCCAGCACGACGGTGCCGCGCGACATCACCGTCCGTGCCCGGCCGGTGAGTCGGCGTCCCTCGTAGGCCGAGTAGTCCACGTTCATGTGGTGGGTCGCGGCGGAGACGGTCCGCACCGCGGTGGGGTCGTAGACCACCAGGTCGGCGTCGGCGCCCGGGGCGACGGTCCCCTTGCACGGGTGCAGGCCGAACATCCGGGCCGGGGTGGTGCAGGCGATCTCGATCCAGCGGCGCCGGCTGATGTGCCCGTCCACCACGGCCTGGTGGAGCAGGTCCATCCGGTTCTCGACGCCCGGCAGGCCGTTGGGGATCTTCGAGAAGTCTCCCCGGCCCAGCTCCTTCTGGCCCGCGAAGCAGAACGGGCAGTGGTCGGTGGAGACCACCTGGAGGTCGTTGGTGCGCAGCCCGCGCCAGAGCGCCTCCTGGTGCTCGCGCGGCCGGAGCGGCGTACTGCACACGTACTTGGCGCCTTCGAAGCCGTCGGCGCCCTCCTCGGCGAGGTTGTCGGTGGAGAGGAAGAGGTACTGCGGGCAGGTCTCGCCGAAGACGTTGAGCCCGGTGTCCCGAGCCCGGGTGAGTTCGGCGAGCGCGGCGGCGGCCGAGACGTGCACCACGTAGAGCGGACTGCCGGCCACCTGGGCGAGCTTGATCGCCCGGTGGGTGGCCTCGGCCTCCAGCAGTTCGCGGCGGACCTCGCCGTGGTAGCGGGGGGCGGTCTTCCCGGCGGCGAGCGCCTGCTCGACCAGGACGTCGATGGCGATGCCGTTCTCCGCGTGCATCATGATCAGCCCACCGTTGACGGCGCCGCGCTGCATGGCGCGCAGGATGCGGCCGTCGTCGCTGTAGAAGACGCCGGGGTAGGCCATGAACAGCTTGAAGGAGGTGGACTCGCCGGAGTCCACGAGGGCGTCCATCTCCTTCAGCACACCGTCGTTGACGTCGGAGACGATGGTGTGGAACGCGTAGTCGACGGCGCAGTTGCCCTCGGCCCTGGCGTGCCAGGCGTCCAGACCCTGGCGCAGCGAACCCCCGATCGGCTGGACGGCGAAGTCCACGATGGTGGTGGTGCCGCCCCAGGCGGCCGCGCGGGTGCCGGTCTCGAAGGTGTCGGAGGCCGCGGTGCCGCCGAACGGCAGCTCCATGTGGGTGTGGGCGTCGACGCCGCCCGGGATGACGTAGTGGCCGGTGGCGTCGATGACGGTGTCGGCGGTCCAGGACTCGGCGGCGGAGCTGCCGGTGGCGGCGAGGGCGGCGACGCGCTCGCCCTCGACCAGGACGTCGGCGTGGAGTTCCTCGGTGGCCGTGATGACGAGGCCACCGCGGACGACGGTGCGCCGGTGCGGGTCGCGGGTGGTCATCGCGCTGCTCCTCACGCCTCGGCGAGCGGTCCGTAGGCGTCGGGCCGGCGGTCCCGGTAGAAGGCCCACTGCTGGCGGACCTGTTCGATCAGACCGAGGTCGAGGTCGCGGACGACGAGTTCCTCCTCCTTGTCGGAGGCGACGTCGCCGACGAACTGGCCGCGTGGGTCCACGAAGTAGGAGGTGCCGTAGAAGTCGTTGTCGCCGTACTCCTCGGTGCCGACGCGGTTGATCGCGGCGACGAAGTACTCGTTGGCGACGGCCGCGGCGGGCTGTTCGAGCTGCCAGAGGTAGCCGGACAGGCCGCGGCTGGTGGCGGAGGGGTTGTAGACGATCTGCGCGCCGGCCAGGCCCAGGGCGCGCCAGCCCTCGGGGAAGTGGCGGTCGTAGCAGATGTACACGCCGACCTTGCCGACGGCGGTGTCGAACACCGGCCAGCCGAGGTTGCCGGGCTTGAAGTAGTACTTCTCCCAGAAGCCCTTGACCTGCGGGATGTGGTGCTTGCGGTACTTGCCGAGGTAGCTGCCGTCCGCGTCGATCACGGCGGCGGTGTTGTAGTAGACGCCGGTCTGCTCCTCCTCGTAGACCGGGACGACCATCACCAGCCCGAGTTCGCGGGCGAGGTCCCGCATCCGGCTCACGGTCGGGCCGTCCGGGACGGCCTCGGCCCAGCGGTAGTGCTCGGCTTCCTGGACCTGACAGAAGTACGGGGAGTTGAAGACCTCCTGGAAGCCGATGATCTGCGCGCCCTGGGCGGCGGCCTCGCGGGCGTAGCGCTCGTGGAGGGCGATCATGCTCTCCTGGTCACCGGTCCAGCGGGTCTGGACGAGCGCGGCACGGACGATCTGCGACATGGGTACCTCCGCAACTCCGCGGGCCGGCCGTGCGGTCGGGCCCGCGGTCGAGGGTTGACGGGGCGGGTCTCACCCGCGGGTCCCGCTCGGGGAACCGCAGGGTCTACGTGCGTAGAAAGCGATCTCTAGACCGTAGGCCTGGCCTCGGTGGCCTGACAATACGTTGGTGCGAACGCGTCCGAGGCGATCTCGTCGCACGGACACGCGGGTGGTCCCGGGTGCGATGAAAGGCTCATCTACCCCGAGAGTCCCGTTCTTACTCGTTCGAGTGAAAGCGGACAGCCGCGACGACCGCCGCGGGGACGGGCCGTCCGGACCGCCGACCGCCACCGCCCCGGTTTGACTTCGCCAGGTTCGCTCGGGAAAGATCCGGCGCATGGAATCCGGCGCCACTCTGGTCTGCCGCCTGCACGTCGATCTGCGACGCCAGGCGAGTTCCATCTGTGCCTGTTGACCTTGCCCTTCCCCGCCGGTCCCGCCCTGTGACGTCTGCCAGGGCCCGCGCCGCGCACCCGCACCCGCACCCGCACCCGCAGTCCTGACTCCTGCCCCGCCCCGGCGCATCCGTGCGTACCGAGCCGCTCCGCCGGCCCGCGTCCGCCCACCGCCGTCGGACGCCGGGCGCCTTCCCCGACGTTCCCGCCGCACCCGAGGACGCCCACATGAGCCCGAGCCCGAGCATCAGCCCCGCCGCACGGCCGACCAGCAGTCCCGGCACCACGCCGGGCACCACCACCCACGCCACGGACGGCACCCCGACCGATCCCACGAACGGCGTCACGGCCGACACCGCGACCCGTGCCACGAACAGCGCCACGAACACCGCCACGGCCGGTGCCGCGCCCGATCCGGCGAACGGCGCCGCGCCCGGGAGCCCGGCGAGCACCCCCGAGCCACCACCCACGCCGTCCGCCGGGGACACCCGCGCACCGCTCACGCCCGGCGCCCTGCGGACCATCGTCCGCGAGCTGGCCGAGCGGCCCGAGGAGTGGATCCACCACGTCCGCCTCTCCACCGACGAACGCTGGTACCGGCGCCTGGCCGCCGACGAGGACCACGAGGTGTGGCTGATCAGCTGGCTGCCCGGCCAGTCCACCGGCTTCCACGACCACGGCGGCTCGCGCGGCGCCTTCACCGTCGCCCTCGGTGAGCTGGAGGAGCTTTCCCTCGGCGGCCCCGAGCAGGGCCTGCTGATCCGCCGGATCCCGGCCGGCACCACCCGGGCCTTCGGCCCCGAGTACGTGCACGACGTGCACAACACCGCCGTCGGCCCCGCCGTCACGCTGCACGCCTACTCACCGCCGCTGAGCTCGATGGCGCACTACGACCTGCGAGCCGGTGGGCTCGTCCGCACCTCGGAGGAAGGACCGGAACAGTGGTGACCACGATCGACGACCTGGTGGAGCGCGCCCGGGAGGGCGTCCACCGACCGCGCGCCCGCGAGGCCTACCAGGCCCAGCTGGACGGCGCACTGCTGGTGGACATCCGTCCGGCGGCGCAGCGGGCGGCCGAAGGGGAGATCCCCGGCTCGCTGATCATCGAACGCAACGTGCTGGAGTGGCGGCTCGATCCGACGGGCAGTCACCGGATCCCCGAGGCCTCGGGCTACGACGTCGAGGTGATCGTGGTCTGCTCCGAGGGCTACGCCTCCAGCCTGGCCGCGGCCTCACTGCGCGAGCTGGGACTGCACCGGGCGACCGACCTGGACGGCGGCTTCGTCGGCTGGGCCGCCACCGGCCTGCCGACCCGTCAGGGAGGCTGATCCCCACCTGACGAAGTCCGCCCCGGACGTGCGCGCCGGACGGTAAATCAAAGACAGAGGATGATGTAGGTCATAGTCTGATCAGAGTTTCCGCCGGTCCGAAGCCGGGCAGCCACGCGGGCGGAAGAACGCCCGGACGATCGAGTCCGACCAGCACCGCTACGACCCGCACCGGCGGTTCGTCGCCCAGCCGCCGAGAGCCGAACGACGACCGACCCAGGCGCCGCCTCCCCGGGGCGCCCTGACGAGGAAACTCCCTGTGATCAGATTCGAGGGCGCCGGAAAGCGCCACCCCGACGGAACCATCGCCGTCGAGGGCCTGGACCTGGAGGTCCCGACCGGACGGATAACCGTCCTGGTCGGGCCGTCAGGCTGCGGGAAGACCACCCTGCTGCGCATGGTCAACCGGATGGTCGAGCCCACCTCTGGCCGGGTGCTGCTGGACGACACGGACGTCGCGCAGCTGGAACCGGCCAAGCTCCGCCGTGGCATCGGATACGTGATCCAGCAGGCCGGACTCTTCCCCCACCGCAAGGTGATCGACAACATCGCCACCGTCCCCTACCTGCTCGGCTGGGACCGCAGGAAGGCCCGCGCCCGCGCCGCCGAACTGCTCGAACTGGTCGGGCTCGCACCGGAGACCGCCAAGCGGTACCCGTTCCAGCTGTCCGGTGGCCAGCAGCAGCGGGTCGGCGTGGCGCGCGCGCTGGCCGCCGACCCGCCGGTGCTGCTGATGGACGAACCGTTCAGCGCGGTCGACCCGGTGGTTCGGGCCGGGCTCCAGGAGGAGCTGCTGCGGCTCCAGTCCGAGCTGCACAAGACGGTGCTGTTCGTCACCCACGACATCGAGGAGGCCGTCCGGCTCGGCGACCAGGTGGTGGTGCTGCGCGAACACGGCCGGATCGCCCAACTGGCCGACCCGCACACGCTGCTCACCACTCCCGCCGACGAGGGCGTGGCCGCCTTCCTCGGCCGCGACCGGGGCCTCCGCGGCCTCGGCCTGCGCCCTGCGAGCACCGTCGAGCTCCGCCCGCCGGCCGACGGACTCCGCTACGGCGGTTGGGAGTTGGCCCTGGACGACGAGCGCCGACCGATCGGCTGGATCGACCGCGACGCCGTCACCGCCGAGCTGCACCCGGCGGCCGGCTTCCGCCCGGAGACCGACACCCTGCGCACCGCGCTGGACGCGGCGGTCCTCTCCTCCGCCGGCGTCGCGGTCGCGCTGGACGCCGACGGCCGGGCCACCGGCACCGCGAGCCGCGAGGCCGTCCTCGCCGCGCTCCGGCCCGACGCCTCCGGTTCACCGGGCGCCCCGGGTTCGCCAGGCGCCGACGGTTCGCCAGGCGCCCAGGGTTCGCCGAGCGCCGACGGTTCGGCGGACGCTGCCGGTCCGCAGGCCACCGGCGGCCCGCCGGGCGCCGACGGGGCCGTCAGCACGGTCAAGCCCGATGCCGCGGCCGCGCCCGAAGCTCCCGACTCGCGGGAGCGGACGGACGGAGCCGACGGTGGACGATGAACCGATCGTCCGCTGGTACTGGATCGGCGACCACGTCGGCTACCTCGGCCACCTGCTCGCCGACCACGCCGTGATCGCCCTCGCCCCCGTACTCATCGGCCTGCTGCTGGCCGTCCCGCTCGGCCTGGCCTGCGCCCGCTTCCCCCGGCTGTACCAGCCGCTGTCCGCGGTGTTCAACATCGTCTACGCGCTGCCCTCGCTGGCGGTGTTCGTGGTGCTGATCCCGTACACCGGCCTCGCCACCCAGGCGACCGTGATGATCCCGCTCACCTTCTACGCCCTGGCCGTCCTGCTGCCGACCACCGTGGACGGGCTGCGCGCCGTCCCGGACGCCGTCCGGCAGGCCGCCACCGCGATGGGGTACGGGCCGTGGCACCGGCTGACCTCGGTCGAGCTGCCCGCCGCCGTGCCGTACCTGATCGCCGGTCTGCGCGTCGCGGCGGTGTCCAGCATCTCGCTGGCGAGCGTCGGCGCGCTGGTCGGGCGCGGCGGGCTCGGCTACCTGTTCATCGACGGCTTCCAGCGCACCTTCCCGACGCCGATCGTGGCCGGCATCGTGCTGATCGCCGTCCTGGCGCTGGCCGTCGACCTGGTGCTGGTGGCCGCCCGGCGGCTGCTCGCGCCCTGGGCCGTCCGGGAGAAGGGGGCGGGCTCGTGAACTGGCTGGACTGGCTGAGCGACTTCTTCACCGCCCCGGAGCGCCTGAGCGGGCCGGACTCGATCGTCCACCGGGTCTCCGAGCACCTGCTGTTCTCCGGCGAGGCCCTGCTCTTCGCGACGCTGGTCGCCGTCCCGCTCGGGCTGCTGATCGGCTACACCGGGCGCGGCGTCACCGTGGTGACCGCGTTCGCCGGCGCCGCCCGAGCCCTGCCCACCCTCGGTCTGGTGACGCTGGCGGTGCTGCTCGCCGGGGTCGGCGACACCGCCGTCCTGATCCCGCTGGTCGCGCTCGCCGCACCGCCGCTGCTGGTGGCCGCGGTCGAGGGGGTGCGGGGTACCGACCCGGACGTCCGGGACGCCGCGCGCGGCATCGGGCTGACCCACCCGCAGGTGCTGTGGCAGGTCTGTCTGCCCTCGGCCGCGCCGACCCTGCTGGCGGGCTTCCGCACCGCGACCGTCCAGGTGATCGCGACCGCCACGGTGGCCGCCTACGTCGGTCTGGGCGGACTCGGCCGCTACGTGATCGACGGACTGGCGACCCGCCAGTACGCCGTGACGGTGGGCGGCGCGCTGCTGGTGGTGCTGCTCGCGGTCGCCGCCCAGCTGTTCTTCGCCCTGCTCGCCCGGTTCGCACTCCCGGCCGGGGTGCGCGCCCAGCAGCGGGCCCACTGAACCCCTCATCCCTCCCCTCCCACTCCGGAAGGACATCTGTCACCATGTCGACAATGAAGAGAAGCCGCCGTGCCGTCGTCCTCGGCACCCTCGCCGCGCTCGCCCTCGGCGCCACCGCCTGCGGCTCCTCCGGCGACAACCCGCTCGGCGGGGGTTCGAGCGCCACGACCTCCGCGACCGGCTCCGGCGGCTCAGGCGGTTCCGGGTCGACCGTCGTCGTCGGCTCGGCGAACTTCCCGGAGAACGTCCTGCTCGGCTCGATCTACTCGCAGGCGCTCAAGGCCAAGGGCGTCAAGGTCGAGGAGAAGTTCAACATCGGCAGCCGCGAGGTGCTCTACGGACAGCTGCAGAGCGGCAACCTGACCGTCCTGCCGGAGTACAACGGCTCGCTGCTCGCCTACCTGGACGCCAAGACGACCGCCGTCACCACCCAGGACGTGAACGCGGCGCTCACCAAGACGCTGCCCGCCACGCTGGGCATCCTCGACTCCTCCCCCGCCGAGGACAAGGACTCCCTCAGCGTCTCCCAGGAGACCGCCGACAAGTACGGCCTCAAGAGCATCGCCGACCTCGCCGCCAAGGCGGGCGAGCTCACCATCGGCGGGCCGCCGGAGTTCAAGAGCCGCCGCGAGCAGCAGCTCAAGGACGTCTACGGGCTGACCTTCAAGGAGTGGAAGCCCACCGGCGACGCCACCGCGAACGCGCTCAAGGACGGCAGCGTCCAGGTCGGCAACGTGTTCACCACCGACCCGAAGATCGTCCAGTACAAGCTCGTCCCGCTGGCCGACCCGAAGGACATCTTCGGCGCACAGAACGTCACCCCGCTGGTCAACAAGGCGGGCGTGGACGCGACCGCGACGGCGGCGCTCAACGCGGTGTCGGCCAAGCTCGACACGGCCGGGCTGACGACGCTGATGAAGCGGGTGTCGGTGGACAAGGAGGACCCGTCGACGGTCGCCAAGGACTGGCTGAAGTCCAACGGCCTCGGCTGACGGTCGACAGCCATCGGGCGACGGCCGTTGTCCGACGGCCGAGGTCCGAACAGGCGGCGGGCGTGCCTGTGTCCCGGACCGACGGACGGCCGAGGATCGTGAACGCGGCGGCCCGGAGGAGCTTCCTCCGGGCCGCCGGCCGCCGGCCGCCGTCGCGGAGATCCTTCCGGTCGCCGGAGGGACCTTCCCTTCGATGCCGCGAACATGACAGTCTGGGCGCCATGCGCACTCGTCTCCTCGCCGCCACCCTCACGGCACTCGCCGCGGTGAGCCTCGCCGCCTGCTCCAGCTCCGGGGCGAGCTCCGACAAGGCCACCTCCGCGGCGGGCTCCCCCACCACCTCCGCCACCTCCGCCGCCACGCCCTCCGGCGACGCCACCGCGCCCGGCGCCACCACGCCCGCCGCGCCGGCGCCCGACCCGGCAGCCCCCAGCGTCGACGGCGCCACCGGCGCGCCCGCCCCAGACGCCCCGGGAGCCCCCGCGCCCGCCAAGCCCAGCCCGCCCGCCGACGCCGGACTGCCCACCAAGCCCGGTGCCGACCTGACGGCCAAGCTGGTCGCCGCGCTGGACGGGATCGATCCGGCGATCGTCGGCGGCAAGCCCGAACAGGCCGTGGACCGGGCGCGCAACCAGTGCCAGTCGATGTACCAGTTCCCCAAGGACACACAGAAGTTGGCCGATCTGGCCAACCAGCGCTTCACCTCCGCCGACCACCCGCAGGGCTTCGGCCCGGAGGCCGCCGCGAAGATCAATGAGGCGCTGCGCGCCACGCTCTGCCCGCCGTCACGCTGATCCGTCACGCCGATCCGCCCCGCCGGCCGTCACGCCGACTGTCCCGCGACGCCGCAGTGCCGACGCCCTGGTGCCACGACGCCATGTCCTGCGGCACGATGGTCCTGCGACGCCGCTTCCCGCGACGCCGCTTCCCGCGACACCATGGACCGCCCGGTGTCCTGAGCGCCGGGCCGCCGTGGCCGCGCCCCTTCCGGGGGTGCGGCCACGGTCTTCTCGTTTCCGGAACCGTTCGCGCCCACCCCGGCCCGACACTCCGACCTGGCCGACACCCCGACCGTCCGGGGCGCCGCCCATCCGCCCCCTTCGTCCGCGCGGACCGTATGCTGACGAACTGTTAGGACTCTTGACAGACCAGTGGTCTAGTCCAAACATAAGCATGTCGATCCGACCGGGATGCACTGTGGGGGTGTGACCACCGGCGGCTGAGGCACTGCCCTGCCCTGCTCCGCTCCACCCCCGCCCCGTACGGCACGCGCGCTCGCACCGCCGACCGCGTCCGCGCGATTCGGCGGGCCTTCGCACCCCCGCACTCCCGCACTCCCGATATTCGACCCCTCGGCCCGGGACCGCGCGGCCGACCCCACACGGCTGCCTCGCCCGGACCCACCGCACATCCCCAACGTCCTGCCCCACCAAGTCTGTTGGAGAATCCATGCGCCTTCGCAGAGCAGTCCAGGCCGCGCTGACGGCCTGTGCCACGCTGGCCGCCTCGGCCGGTCTGGTCGCCGCCGGGACGGGCACCGCCCAGGCCGCCACCCCCATTCCCAGCCGGGTCTTCGCCCCCTACTTCGAGTCCTGGATCGGCCAGAGCCCGGCCCAGCTGTCCGCGCAGTCCGGCGCCAAGTACCTGACCATGGCGTTCCTCCAGACCGCCACCAAGGGCTCCTGCACCCCGCTGTGGAACGGTGACTCCTCGAAGCCGGTGTCCACCTCGACCTGGGGCGCCGACATCGCGACCATCCGCGCCAACGGCGGGGACGTGATCCCGTCCTTCGGCGGCTACACCGCCGACAACACCGGCACCGAGATCGCCGACAGCTGCACCGATGTCAACCAGATCGCGGCCGCTTTCGAGAACGTGATCACCACCTACGACGTCAGCCGGATCGACCTCGACATCGAGGACAACTCGCTGACCAACACCGCCGGGATCGACCGCCGCAACAAGGCGATCAAGATCGTGCAGGACTGGGCCGCCGCCAACGGCCGGAACGTCCAGTTCTCCTACACCCTGCCCACCACCACCTCCGGCCTGGCCAGCAGCGGGCTCGCGGTGCTGAAGAACGCGGTCAGCAACAACGCGCGGATCGATGTCGTCAACATGATGACCTTCGACTACTACGACAACGCCACGCACGACATGGCGGCCGACACCCAGACCTCCGCGCAGGGCCTGTACAACCAGCTGGCCAAGCTCTACCCGTCCAAGACCCCCGCCCAGCTGTGGGGTTCGATCGGGATCATCGAGATGATCGGCATCGACGACTTCGGTCCGGCCGAGACCTTCACCGTCGCGAACGCCAACACGGTGTACAACTGGGCGGTGTCCAAGGGCATCAGCACGCTGTCCTTCTGGGCGCTCCAGCGCGACAACGGCGGCTGCGTCGGCAAGGCCGGCGACGACAACTGCTCGGGAATCAACCAGAACACCTGGGACTTCAGCCACATCTTCGCGCCGTTCACCAGCGGCTCGACGGTGACCAACGACTTCTCGATCTCGGCCAGCCCGGCCTCCGCCACGGTCACCGCCGGCGCGTCCACCTCGGCGACCATCGCGACGGGCGTGACGGCGGGCTCGGCGCAGAGCGTCAACCTGACGGTCAGCGGCGCCCCGGCCGGCGTCACCGCCACCGTCACCCCCGGCAGCGTCACCGCCGGCAACAGCGCCACGCTGAACATCGCCACCACCTCCTCGGTGGCGTCCGGGAGTTACCCGATCACCGTGACCGGCGCGGCGGCCTCCGGCAGCCACACCAGCACCTTCACGCTGAACGTCACCGGCACCCAGCCCGGCAATGACTTCTCGGTCGCCGTGAACCCGAACTCCGGTACGGTCGCGGCCGGTTCGTCCGCCTCGGCCGCGATCGCGACCGCCGTCACCTCGGGCTCGGCGCAGAGCGTCAACCTGACGGTCAGCGGCGCCCCGGCCGGCGTCACCGCCACCGTCACCCCCGGCAGCGTCACCGCCGGCAACAGC